>NZ_JAAVVD010000040.1:0-48977 GCF_018449755.1 Variovorax sp. dw_954
TTGTTGCCACGCACGGCGTACCAGGCGCCTGCCCCCGCCAAGGCAACCACCAGGACGGCGAGGCCGATGCTGCGATGGAGTGTCGGATTCCCGGGAGGCTGTGGTGCGGGTGTGGATGCCCGTCTTGCAGGAGATGGCGGGCTCGACACAGGCGCGCTCGCCTCGGGCGCGGCGGTCCGTCTGGCCGGCGCAGCCGGCGTCAGGCCGACCCCGCCGCGCTTGAACTCCGCAGTGCCTTCCCGCTCTCGCTCCGATGCCGATGCCGATGCCGATGCCGATGCCGATGCCGATGCCGATGCCGATGCCGATGCCGATGCCGGACGGGGCGGCGGCGCAGGCGCAGGAACGCTGGGATCGAACACGCCCACCGCCAATTCCGGCGCGCGGGCCAATGGCGCGGGCGCAGTCGCCGGCCAAGCGGCATCGTCCGCGGCCTCGGGGGCGACCGAAACCGCGCGCGCCGGCGCGGCCGCCGACGACAGCTTGGTCCCGCAGTTCTTGCAGAACCTGGCGGCATCGCGGTTTGTTGCGGCGCATGCCGCGCATACCACAGACATGACAGCGCCTTTCATTCAGCTTGTAACCGTGACCAGCGACTGGCGAGGTCGCGCCAGCATCAGGTAACCGCCACGCGCTTGGGCTTGTTGACCATGCGCCGGGCAATCACGGAACCGAGCGCCAGTGTCAGTTCGAGGGCCACGACAGGCTGGCGATTGGCCAGTTCGGCAAAGCGAATCGGGCTCAGGCGCCAGACGCGCGCGGAGCCCGTGGCGACCACATTGGCCGAGCGCGGCAGCCGCGAGAAGAATGCCCCTTCGCCGACGACCGAGCCCGGATTGAGGATCGCGAGCTGCATTTGCCCCTCTTCGCCCACCACATGCACGCTCAGCGCGCCGCTTTCAATGAAAAACAGCGTGCGGTCCTGCGTGCCCTGGTTGATGAGCGCTTGCCCGGCGGGCATGTCGATCTGTTGCAGGTAGGCGCCCAGGATGTCCCACTGCGCCTGCGTGAAGGCGGGAGCGAAGGCGTCATAGCTCGTGTTCTGCGCAATGGCGCGGCAAAGTTCCTGGATGGCGGAAGACATGGATTCAACCCTCGGTGGCCGGATGGAGTATGCGGGAATCGACATACTCGCGGGAACAATTGTCACAAATTTAAACCGTTCGTGTTACTTGCCGATGCAAAAACGAGAAAATATCACGCCCAATAGCTCATCGGCACCGAAGGCGCCAGTGATCTCGTTGAGCGCGTTCTGTGCCAGGCGGAGCTCTTCGGCGAGCAAGTCCAATGCCGGTTGGCGTGCGGCCAGCCGGTCCGCAGCCAGGGACAGATGCTCCGAGACCCGCGCCAGCGCATGCACATGGCGGGCCCGGGCCAGATACACGCCGTCGGGGACGGCCTGCCAACCCGCGATCTCGAGCAAGCGCGTGCGAAGGGCCTCGATGCCGAAGCCGGTCTTTGCCGACAGGCTCAATCCCTCATGCTGCGGCGACAAGTTGGTGACCGCGTCATGCTTGTTCCAGACGTCCAGCACCGGCACGCCGGCCGGCAGCTTTTGCCGGAGTGAATCCAGGATGTCGGCATCGCCCGCGGCATAGTCCGGCCGGTCCGCACGCGTGAGGTCGTGCAGGAACAGCACCGCGTCGGCCGATTCGATCTGGCTCCACGCGCGCGCGATGCCGATCTGCTCGACCTCGTCGCTGCTTTGCCGCAGGCCGGCTGTGTCCGCCACATGCACCGGCACGCCATGGATCTGGATGGTCTTGGCCACCACGTCGCGCGTGGTGCCTGGAATGGCGCTGACGATCGCCAGCTCAGCGCCGGCCAGCGCGTTCAGCAACGAACTCTTGCCCGCGTTCGGCTGGCCCGCGATGACCACCTTGATGCCTTCGCGCAACAGGGCGCCCTGGCGCGCGCGCAGTTGAACCGTGGCCAGCTGCGCCTGGAGCGCGGCGAGCTGGCCGGTTGCATCGGCTTTCTGGAGGAAATCGATGTCTTCTTCCGGAAAGTCGAGCGTCGCTTCGACCAGCATGCGCAGGTGGATCAGCGCATCGCGCAGCACATGGATCTCGCGCGAGAAAGCGCCAGACAAGGAGCGGCCGGCGCTGCGCGCGGCGGCTTCGGTGCTGGCGTCGATCAGGTCGGCGATTGCCTCGGCCTGCGCCAGGTCGACCTTGCCATTCAGGAACGCGCGCTGGCTGAACTCACCCGGTTGCGCCACGCGCAGGCCAGGCAGCCGTGCGCGACCGCTGGCGGCATCGACTTCACTCGCCGCCTCCAGGCAACGGGCCAGCAGCAACTGCAGCACCACCATGCCGCCGTGCGCCTGCAACTCCAGCACGTCCTCGCCGGTGAAGGAGTGCGGCGCCGGAAAGTGGATGGCCAGCCCATGGTCGACCGGCTCGCCGGCGGCATCGCGAAAGGGCAGGTAGGTCGCTTCACGTGGCTTCAGCGGCTTGGCACAAAGCGCTTCGATCAAGGGCGCGAGGCGCGCGCCCGAGACGCGCACGATGCCGACAGCACCGCGTCCGGGTGCGGTGGCAATGGCAACGATCGGGTCCGCGGCGTGGGCAAGCATGGGGGACATTCTTCCAGACACAAAACTAAAGGGCCGCATGGAGCGGCCCTTCGGGGATTGGCGGTCATCCGGCTTTGCCGGATCAGGCATCACTTCTTGCCGAGCACGCCCAGTCGCTTGTTGATGAACCACTGCTGCAGGATCGACAGCGAGTTGTTGGTGATCCAGTACAGCACCAGGCCGGCCGGGAAGAAGATGAACATCACGCTGAACGCGAGCGGCATGATCCACATCAGCTTGGCCTGCATCGGGTCCGGCGGGGTCGGGTTGAGCCAGGTCTGGAACAGCGAGGTCGCCGTCATGACGACCGGCAGGATGAACCATGGATCGGGTGCCGAGAGGTCATGGATCCACAGGACCCATGGGGCATGCCGCATTTCCACCGACGACAGCAGCACCCAGTACAACGCAATGAACACCGGGATCTGGATCACGATGGGGAAGCAGCCGCCCATCGGGTTGACCTTTTCCTCGCGGTAGATCCGCATCATCTCGGCCTGCATTTCCTGCGGCTTGTCCTTCATGCGCTCGCGCATCTCGGTGATCTTCGGGTTGATGGCCTTCATCTTGGCCATGCTCGCGTAGGCCTTGGCGTTCAGCCAGTAGAAGGCCGCCTTCAGCAGCACCACCAGCGCGACGATCGACCAGCCCCAGTTGCCCAGCAGGCTGTGCAACTGGTTCAGCAGCCAGTAGAGCGGCTTGGAGATGATCGCGAAGATGCCGTAGTCCTTGACCAGTTCAAGGCCGGGGGCGAGCGCCTCGAGCTTCTTTTCTTCTTCAGGCCCGGCGAACAGGTCGGTGTCGATGGTCTGGCTGGCGCCCGGAGCCAGCTTGTTGAGCGGCAGCACCATGGCCACCGAGAACTGGTTGTTGCCGAGGTCGGCCACGCGGAACTCGCGCTTCAGTTCCTTGCTGTCCGGCGCATTCAGCAGCCAGGCCGAGACAAAGTAATGCTGCACCATCGCGATCCAGCCGTTGTTGGCGGCCGGAGGGACTTCGACCTTCTTCTTCTCGATGTCCTTGAAGTCGACCTTGTGGAATTTCTTCTCGTCGGTGTAGATCGCCGGGCCGGTGAAGGTGTTGGTGCCGAACATCGTGCTGGAGGCCACGGTGCCATGGCGCACGAACTGCAGGTAGAGCTGCGCGTCACGCGGCTGGTCGGTGGTGTTCACGACCTGGTGCTTCACGCGGATGGAGTAGTCGCCGCGCGTGAACAGGTAGGTCTTGACATACTTGAGGCCGCCCACGGGTTGCGACTCGAACACCACTTCCAGCGTGTTCTGGCCGTCGGCCATTTCGCGCGGGCCGGGCTTGGCGGTCATCTGGCCCAGGTGGTTGGGAAAGCGTTCTCCCGTGTCGACCGGGTTCAGCAGGCCGGTCTGCGCGACGTAGCGCGTGGCCGGCGAGCCGTCTTCCATCAAGGTCACGTCCTTGATCTCGTTCGGCGCCACCGGCTGGCCGATCATCTTCTTGAAGGTCTCGATCAGGCCGCCGTTGTTGGTCTGGTCGACGTACTTGCGCAGTTCGAGTTGCGACAGCGTGCCGCCCTGGGCATCGATCGTTGCCTTGAACACGTCCGTCGACACGGTCAGCTTTTCACCCACCGGCGCAGTCGCTTGTGCCGGCACGGCGGTTGCGTTGCCAGGGGCGCCAGCAGCGGCCGGCACGGCGCCTTGCGTGGCTGCGCCGGGAGCGGCCGGCTGGGTGGCCGCAGGATGGGGCGCACTGAGGAAAGTCGGCTTGTTGCCGTTGTAGACCTGCCACTGGTCCCACAGGAGCACCAGTGAGAAACCAAAGATCACCCACAGGATGGTTCGGCGGATATCGTTCATGAAGAAGACTTCTTGTCGGAGATGAGAGATGTGAACAGCGCGCCTGAATCAGTCTTCGCAGACCCCCCTGCAGGCGGCACTGGATCATGCCCGCCTTTGCACCAGGGCTGGCAGCGGGTCAATCGTTTGAGCGTGAGATAGCTGCCGCGCGCGGCGCCATGCGCCTGCAGCGCCTCGATGGCGTAGACCGAGCAGGTCGGCTCGAAGCGGCAGGATGCGCCGAGCCATGGGCTCAGCAATAGCCGGTAGGCCTTGACCAAGCCGACCAGCAGCCGCTGCATCACGGCCTCGCCTTCCTGCTGGCGGTTGCGGCGCCCGCGGACGTGGCAGTGGCGCGCGCCAGCAGTTGCTGAAGCTCGGCGCGTACGGCCGCCTTCAGCTTCTCGGAGCTGGCGCTGATGAATTCCTTGCGATCGAAGGCGGCGCGCAGGCGCACCACATGCGCCGCGCGCGGCAAGGCGGCGCCCGACTGGGCGCTCACGTTGTAGACCTGACGCTTGATCGCATTGCGCGTCACCGCCCGCTTGGCCCAGCGCTTGGGCACCATGGCGCCGATCCACACGTCGTCGACGGTGAACAGCGGCGCAGCGGCAGTGGGGGGTTCAGCGGAAAGCGATGGGCCATCGAGCGCACAACGGTGCAGGGCGAAGTGAGCAGTGCGCGCCACGGTGGAACCCGCGAGGACGGCCTGGAATTGCGCGCGGGTCTTGAGCCGTTGCATGGAAGCCGATGCGCCTGCAGAAGTTGCGGGCGATGGCTCCGATGGACTGGTTGCCGGCAACGGCGCCCGCGAGGCTGCCGTCAGACGGCCAGGCGCTTGCGGCCCTTGGCGCGACGTGCGTTGATGACAGCGCGGCCGCCGCGGGTCTTCATGCGGACAAGGAAACCGTGGGTACGGGCGCGGCGGACTTTGGAGGCTTGGTAGGTGCGTTTCATGATGGTTCTTCCTGATTAGTCTGGCTCATCGATCGATGTCGGATGACTGTCGACGCGCCGGACGCCCCCGAAACACACACACTAAGAGGCATTCAGGGAAACCCGCGATTATCGCAGACATTTTGTGTGGCAACAATGTCGGCAGGTTTACTCGGGCTTTCCCGGCACGTCGCGGACGTGTGGATAAGTTTTTGACAAGTTAGAATGCCCGGCGCTTCGCACAGCAAATATCCACAACACAAACAAGAGATGACAGAGGGTTTCACCATTCGTCCGCAGCCCCATGTCGACTGACAGCATCGGCGACAGCCTGTGGCAGGCTTGCGTCGACCAGCTCGCGCAGGAGCTGTCCGAACAGCAGTTCAACACCTGGATCAAACCGCTCACCGCGCAGGTCGCCGACGACCTGTCGCGCATGACCGTGTTCGTGGCCAACCGCTTCAAGCTGGACTGGATCCGCGCCCAGTACGCTGGCCGCATCGCCGCCATGGCAGAGAAGCTTTATGGCCAGCCAGTGGCAGTTGAGTTAGCGCTTGCTCCGCGCGAAATGCCCGTGCGGTCTTCACCCATGGTGGCGCTTGCGGAGACGGACGTGCCCCGCGACGTGGCCGGACCCGGCGAGGACCCGGTCGCCACGGGTTTCAAGAACCGCCTCAATTCCGGTCTCACTTTCGAGACCCTGGTGGAGGGCACGGCCAACCGCATGGCGCGCGCCGCGGCCATGCACGTGGCCGGCATGCCGGGGCACCTCTACAACCCGCTTTTTATCTACGGTGGCGTTGGTTTGGGCAAGACCCACTTGATGCACGCTGTGGGTAACCGCTTGCTCCAGGACCGGCCCGAATCGAAAGTTCTCTACATCCATGCCGAGCAGTTCGTGTCGGATGTGGTCAAGGCCTATCAGCGCAAGACTTTCGATGAATTCAAGGAGCGCTACCACTCGCTCGATCTGCTGCTGATCGACGACGTCCAGTTCTTCGCCAACAAGGACCGCACGCAGGAAGAGTTCTTCAACGCCTTCGAAGCCTTGCTCGCCAAGAAGTCGCACATCGTGATGACCAGCGACACCTATCCCAAGGGTCTGGCCGACATCCACGAGCGGCTGGTGTCGCGCTTCGATTCGGGGCTCACGGTGGCCATCGAGCCACCTGAGCTCGAGATGCGCGTGGCCATCCTGATCAACAAGGCGCGCGCCGAGTCGGCGGAGATGCCGGAGGAAGTCGCCTTCTTCGTGGCGAAGAACGTGCGCTCCAACGTGCGCGAACTCGAGGGCGCGCTGCGCAAGATCCTCGCGTACTCGCGCTTCAACCAGAAAGAGATCTCGATCGCGCTCGCGCGCGAGGCGCTGCGCGACCTGCTGTCGATCCAGAACCGCCAGATCTCGGTGGAGAACATCCAGAAGACGGTGGCCGACTACTACAAGATCAAGGTCGCCGACATGTACAGCAAGAAGCGCCCGGCCAGCATCGCGCGGCCGCGCCAGATCGCGATGTACCTGGCCAAGGAACTCACGCAGAAGAGCCTGCCGGAGATCGGCGAACTGTTCGGCGGACGCGACCACACGACCGTGCTGCACGCGGTGCGCAAGATCTCCGGCGAGCGGCAGCAACTCACCGAACTGAATCAGCAACTGCACGTCCTCGAGCAAACGCTCAAGGGCTGATGATCCTCAAAGTGTTGGAACGCAATTCAAAGAAAGACTGGAAGAGCCAAGCATGATCGTCCTGAAGGCCACACAAGACAAAGTCCTCGCCGCACTGCAATCGGTGTCCGGCATCGTGGAGCGCCGCCACACATTGCCCATCCTGGCCAACGTATTGATCCGCAAGACTGGCGGGCAACTGCAACTGACGACAAGCGATCTCGAAATCCAGATCCGCACCACCGCCGAACTCGGCGGCGACGAGGGCAACTTCACGACGACCGTCGGAGCGCGCAAGCTCATCGACATCCTGCGCACCATGCCGGCCGACCAGACGGTGAGCCTGGAATCGAGCGCCAGCAAGCTGGTGTTGAAGGGCGGCAAGAGCCGCTTCACCTTGCAATCGCTTCCGGCCGAGGACTTTCCGCTGGTCCAGGAAGCCGCGAGCTTCGGCCCGGTGTTCAGCGTGCCGCAGAAGACGCTCAAGGACTTGCTGAGCCAGGTCTCCTTCTCGATGGCGGTGCATGACATCCGCTACTACCTGAACGGCATCCTGTTCGTCGCCGAAGGCAAGCAGCTGAGCCTGGTCGCGACCGACGGCCACCGGCTGGCCTTTGCGTCGGCCACGCTCGACGTCGAGGTGCCGCGCCAGGAAGTGATCCTGCCGCGCAAGACGGTGCTGGAAATGCAGCGCCTGCTCAGCGATGCCGGTGGCGAAGACCAGCCCGTCATCGAGATGCAGTTCGCGAGCAACCAGGCGAAGTTCAGCTTCGGCGGCATGGAGTTCGTCACCAAGCTGGTCGAGGGCAAGTTCCCCGACTACAACCGCGTGATTCCCAAGAATCACAAGAACACCGTGACGCTGGGCCGCGCGCCGCTGCTGGCCAGCCTGCAGCGCACCGCCATCCTGACGAGCGAGAAATTCAAGGGCGTGCGCCTCAACATCGAGCCCGGCACGCTGCGCATCGCGTCGAACAACGCCGAGCAGGAGGAAGCGCAGGACGAGCTCGACATCGACTATGGCGGCGACGCGATCGAGATCGGCTTCAACGTCACGTACCTGATCGAGGCGCTGGCCAACATGAGCCAGGACATGGTCAAGCTGGAGTTGGCCGATTCGAACAGCTCCGCGCTGCTGACCATTCCGGAAAACGCTTCGTTCAAATACGTCGTGATGCCGATGCGGATATAGCAATACGGTCGTTTGGCCTCACTTGATGTGAGCAGCCTGCCCCCTTGCAGGGGGCGATGCCGCAGCCTTGGCAACGCCAGTTCCGCGGTATCCCTGGAACAGAGAGAACGGTGACTCGCACCGAGTCGCCCGAGGAAGGAAAGTGATGAGCGAAGAGAACAAGCCCGAAGTACCGCACACCGAACCGGTCTACACCCCGGAAATCGACAGTGCGATTCCGATTGAAATCACCCCGCCCGACACCTCGTACGGCGAAGGCTCCATCACGATCCTCGAAGGCCTGGAAGCGGTGCGCAAGCGCCCCGGCATGTACATCGGCGATACGTCCGACGGCACCGGTTTGCATCACCTCGTGTTCGAAGTGGTGGACAACTCCATCGACGAGGCGTTGGCCGGCCACTGCGACGACATCGTCGTCACCATCCACACCGACAACTCCATCTCCGTCACCGACAACGGCCGCGGCATCCCGACCGGCGTGAAGATGGACGACAAGCACGAGCCCAGGCGCTCGGCAGCGGAGATCGCGCTGACCGAACTGCATGCCGGTGGCAAGTTCAACCAGAACAGCTACAAGGTCTCCGGCGGCCTCCACGGCGTGGGCGTGAGTTGCGTGAACGCACTCAGCGTCATGCTGCGCCTGGTGGTGCGCCGTGAAGGCAAGATCCATGAGCTCGAATTCAGCCGTGGGTTCGTGCAGAACCGGCTGATCGACACGGTGGACGGTGTCGAAGTCTCGCCCATGAAGGTCATCGGCGACACCGACAAGCGCGGCACCGAGGTGCACTTCCTGCCCGACGTCCAGATCTTCAAGGAGAACTCGGACTTCCACTACGAGATCCTCAGCAAGCGCCTGCGCGAACTGAGCTTCCTGAACAACGGCGTTCGCATTCGCCTGAAGGACGAGCGCACCGGCAAGGAAGACGACTTCTCGGGCGCCGGCGGCGTGCGCGGCTTCGTGGAGTTCATCAACAAGGGCAAGACTGTCCTGCACCCGAACTCGTTCTATGCGGAGGGCGAGCGCCCGGCCGACACCTACGGCGGCATCCCCGGCACGCACATCGGCGTCGAGGTCGCGATGCAGTGGAACAGCGGCTACAACGAGCAGGTCCTCTGCTTCACCAACAACATCCCGCAGCGTGATGGCGGCACCCACCTCACCGGCCTTCGCGCCGCGATGACCCGCGTCATCAACAAGTACATCGAAGAAAACGAGTTCGCCAAGAAGGCGAAGGTCGAGGTCACCGGCGACGACATGCGCGAAGGCCTGTGCTGCGTGCTGAGCGTGAAAGTGCCCGAGCCCAAGTTCTCCAGCCAGACCAAGGACAAGCTGGTGTCCAGCGAAGTGCGCGCGCCGGTGGAAGACATCGTCGGCAAGCTGCTGAACGACTACCTGCAGGAACGCCCGAACGACGCCAAGATCATCTGCGGCAAGATCGTCGAGGCGGCCCGCGCGCGCGAAGCCGCCCGCAAGGCACGCGAGATGACGCGCCGCAAGGGCGTGCTCGACGGCATGGGCCTGCCCGGCAAGCTGGCCGATTGCCAGGAAAAGGACCCGGCGCTGTGCGAGGTCTACCTGGTGGAGGGCGACTCCGCCGGCGGTTCCGCCAAGCAGGGCCGCGACCGGAAGTTCCAGGCCATCCTGCCGCTGCGCGGCAAGATCCTGAACGTCGAGAAGGCGCGCTACGAGAAGCTGCTGACCAGCAACGAAATCCTGACCATGATCACCGCGCTCGGCACCGGCATCGGCCGCGCCGGGGCGACCACGGCGGGCGGCGGCGCGGACGACTTCAACGTCGCCAAGCTGCGCTACCACCGCATCATCATCATGACCGACGCCGACGTGGACGGCGCGCACATCCGCACGCTGCTGCTAACCTTTTTCTACCGGCAGATGCCGGAGTTGGTGGAGCGCGGCCACATCTACATCGCGCAGCCTCCGCTCTACAAGGTGAAGGTCGGCAAGGAAGAGCAGTACCTGAAGGACGGGCCTGCGCTGGATGCCTTCCTGCTGAAGGTGGCGTTGAAGGACGCGAGCATCGAGACGGGCGGCGAGAAGTCAGCCACCCTCAGCGGCGACACGCTGGCCGAACTGGCGCGCAAGCACCAGTTGGCCGAGGCTGTGATCGCGCGGTTGCGCAACTTCATGGACGCCGAAGCGTTGCGCGCGATCGCCGACGGCGTGCGGCTGGACCTCGACACGACCGCCAGCGCCGAAGCGTCGGCCGTGGCCCTGCAAACGAAGCTGCGCGAACTCAACACCACCGGCGTGCCGGCCGAAGTGGCCAGCGAGTTCGACGTGCGCACCGACAAGCCGCTGCTGCGCATCAGTCGGCGCCATCACGGCAACATCAAGAGCAGCGTCATCACGCAGGACTTCGTCCACGGCGCTGATTACGCCGCGCTGGCCGAGGCAGCCAACACCTTTCGCGGCCTGCTGTCGGACCAGGCCGTGGTGAAGCGCGGCGAAGGCGAGCGTGCCAAGGAAGAACGCGTGGGCGACTTCCGCATCGCGATGAAATGGCTGATCAGCGAAGCCGAGCGCACCACCTCGCGCCAGCGCTACAAGGGGCTGGGCGAGATGAACCCCGAGCAGTTGTGGGAAACGACGATGGACCCGAACGTGCGACGCCTGCTGCGCGTGCAGATCGACGATGCGATCGAAGCGGACCGCGTGTTCACGATGCTGATGGGGGATGAGGTGGAGCCGCGGCGGGAGTTCATTGAGCAGAATGCGCTGCGGGCGGCGAATATCGACGTGTAGGCTGCTGTGGACGCGCGCAAAGTTTTGCCGAACTCGCGGCAAAGTTCTGCCTCTCCGCCGTGCATCGACGACCTTTTTGCTTTGATAGTGTTGGGCTCCCCTTGTGTAAGGCGATCGATTACTTGAAGTAGAGCCCAAGAAGCCAGGAGCTATGGGGCTCGCGCTCTTGATTGGATTAAGCGACAGTCACGGCAGCTGTTGAAAAATAATTTGAAATAAATTTCTGTAGCGTGCTACAATTCATTCCATCGACATGGAGGTGAACACCGTGGGCTACAGCAACCAAGACTATCAAGCAAACAGCCGCCGTCCGGCGCGACTGTCACGCCACGCTGACAAGCGCGCACAGCAGCGCTGCATCAACCGGGTATCTCTGCCACTGGTGTTGGCGTATGGCCAGCGCGAGTTCGATGGCAAGGGCGGCATTCGTTATCTGATGACGTCCGAGTCTGTCGCGTCACTGCAGCGCGCTTTGGGGCGCACCCAGCAAGTCGAAGCGCTCGCCGGCGTTTACGCGGTAGTGAGCACTGAGGACAACACGGTCATCACTGTTGGCCATCGCTTCGACTGAGGGACGCTGAACATGATGCGATTCGAATCCCCAGCCGCCCGCGCCTTCTCCCAACTGGTTGAGCTTGCCCGCAAGGACGGTTACGGCGAAGCCTGGCTCTTTGCGTTGGCCTGGCTGGCCGCCGGCCGCATGGTCACAGTCGGCAACTCCAATGTCGCTGCAACCATTCACCAGCTGGCTGAACTAGATGCATGGAAGGCGCTGGTCGAAGCGGGCTATCCAGCGGAAGGCATGGACCATGCTGTTGCTCAGCGCACGTCCAAGTCAATTCAAGACCTGGGGCGTCGTGCGGCAGCGACCAGCATCCTGGTCGAACTCCATCGCGAGCTTGGCGATTTACCTTGGGATGTTCTCCCCTGCTTCATTGATGGCGGAGCTCGGCGAGGCGAGGCCGAAGGCACCGTTGTCCCCGAGTTGGCTGCGCTGCTGTTCGACTTGCTTGGCGCGCCGGATGCCTGTGAACTCTGGATTCCCTTTGACCTTCGGGGACAGCTGACGATTGAAGCATTGCGACGTGGGTGGCGCGTGCTGGCTGCTTCCCCGCTTCTGGCTTGGACGCTTCCCGCACAACTGCTTCTGACCATCGAAGCCGGCCAGCCGGACCATCCAAATGTTCGCCGCGAAGTCGACCGAGACAGCGCAGGCCGCCCAATCAGCCGCGCCGACTACTCACTGGTCATGCCGCCGTTCGGCTTGCAGGTGAAAGACAGTCGCTTGGCCATGTGGGACGCAAGCGGCGGCAAGGGCCTCGAGCATTTCGCCCGCAGTGAGTCCTGGGCGATCCACGAGTTTGTGAATCGCGCCAACAAGCGAGCAGTCTTCGTCGCAACTCAGGGTGTGCTGTTTGCTAAGGGCCAGGAGCAGCGTCTCCGCGAATACCTACTGCAGCGCGGTGGTGAGTGCAACGAGGTCGAGGCCGTCATCTCATTGCCTCCGGGCGTGTTTGGTGCAACAGGCATCGCAGGCGCACTGCTGGTCATTAACCCGGGTGGTGGCACCGACGACGTATACATGGCCGACCTCGGCAGCGGCCGGAGGTCGCTGCAAGAAGCGGGCGCCATCGTCGCGGCCGGGCGCGACATCGCGCTGGGTAAGGCGACGACTCAAAAGGCTCGATACGTCAGCCGCGACGAAATCGCAGCGAACGAGCACAGCCTGGCACCCTCGCGCTACCTTCGCCGCGTCGCCGACCTCGGTGCGAGCGCCGTTCCCCTGGGCGACATCTGCATGGCGTTGCGCCCTCCGACAACGTCCAAGGACCCAAGCCCATTCGAAGTGGCGGAAGTCGGTCAGCAGGACCTGAACCACTGGAAGAGCATTAGCCATGAACTCGAGAAAACGACCTACCTAAAAACCTCCCCAAAGACCGCCGCGCTAGTACAGCCCGGCGACATCGTGTTCTCCATCAAAGGGACAGTAGGCAAAGCGGCCTTGATGGGCGACGCTGTGCAAGATCGACCGACTGTGGTCTCGCAGAGCTGCCTGGCACTGCGGCCATCAAGCGACCGCGTCCTTCCGCAATACCTGCTCATGTACTTGAGGTCACCTCACGGACAAGCCCAACTCGAAGGGCTTCAAGTGGGCGCTGGTGTGCAGCACATCAGCCCAAGCACCTTGCTCAACATGCAGGTACCAGTGCCTCCGTTGGAGGTCCAAAGGGAGGCCTGCGCGGACTACGACCGGCTGTGTGAACTCGAAGCACAGGTGGTGGAGCTGCAGGACGAAATTGGCGACTTGACCAAGCAGCGTTGGCCTGCTGAGGTGCAGTAAGCCACGCGCACCTATCTACAAACAACGACAGACAGCAAGACAGACATGGCCCAACAACTCAATCTCGAAACCCTCGAATCCTGGCTCTGGGAATCCGCCAACATCCTGCGCGGCTCCATTGACTCGTCCGACTTCAAGAACTACATCTTCGGTCTGCTGTTCCTAAAACGCTTCAATGACGTGTTCGAGGATCGCGTCCAGCAACTGCAGGACGTAGACGGCCTCAGCAAGCGAGATGCCCTGGCTGAGGTCCAAGACAAGTGGGGTGTCTTCCCGCTCGACGCCCGCTGGCCCAGCCTGATTGCCCGCACCGAGAACATCGGCGAGGCGTTGGACAAGGCCTTCGCTGACATCGAGGCCAACAACACCGAGCTGCAGCATGTGCTGACCGCCACGCAGTACGGCGACAAGCGCGTGCTCTCGGACGCGACGCTGCAGCGTCTGCTGCGCCACTTCAACCAATACCGCCTAGGCAATGCTGACCTCTACAAGGCCGACATGCTGGGCGACGCCTACGAGTACCTCATCAAGCAGTTCGCCGACGATGCCGGCAAGAAGGGCGGTGAGTTCTACACGCCGAAGGCCGTGGTGCAACTGGTGGTGGAGTTGATCGACCCGCGGCCTGGCCACAGCGTGTACGACCCCACCTGCGGCAGCGGTGGCATGCTGGTGGAGAGCGCGCACCACGTCGCCAAGCTGCCAGGCGGCACGCTGATCGGCGACCGGCCCAACGCCCTGCTTTACGGTCAGGAGAAGAACTTGGGCACTTGGGCTATTGCCAAGCTCAACCTTTACCTGCACAACATGCGAGCCGCGATTGAGCGCGGTGATACCTTGGCGGAGCCTAAGCACTTGGACGGCGGCTATCTCAAGACCTTTGACCGCGTCATCGCCAACCCACCCTTCTCTGCTAACGCCTGGTGGATGCCACTGGAACTGGAAAGCGAGGCCGCCAAGGACAGTGAAGCGAGCAACGGCAAAAAGCCCAAGACCCCCAGCTACAAAGAGGTGAGCGATCCATTTGGCCGCTTCGCTTATGGCGTGCCGCCGCGTAGCTACGCTGACCTCGCATTTGCGCAGCACATGCTTGCCAGCCTGAAGGCCGACGGGCGCATGGGCGTCATCCTGCCGCACGGCGTGCTGTTCCGCGGGGGCGAAGAAGGCAAGATTCGCAATGGGCTTCTTTTCGGCACCGCCGCCGCCAGCGGTGGGCAGTCGGGAGACCTTATCGAGGCCATCGTCGGTCTACCTTCAGCGCTGTTCTACAACACCGCTATTCCAGCCTGCGTGCTGGTACTGAACAAGCGCAAGCCAAGCGGCCTCCAGGGCAAGGTCATCATCATCGACGCAAGCCGGGATTACGAAGAGGGCAAAGCACAAAGCAGTCTGCGACCGGTAGACATCACGCGAATTGCTAGCGCCCACAAGGCGGCCTTCGAACGCCAAACTGAAGTGGAGAACTACTGCCGAGTGGTGACGCTTGACGAGATTCGGGGGAACGACGGCAACCTGAATATTGCGCGCTACATCGACAACGGCCTGACCGAAGAGACGGTAGATGTGGTGGAAACGTTGGCGCGGTTGGCATCATTGGAGAAAGAAGAAGCGCAGATTGACGCTAAGCTAAACGGTTATCTGAAGATGCTAGGCCTCCTTGGAGTGGAGGCGTGAGTAAGTCCGCTCACCTCCTGCCCGCTGGATGGACGTCGTCAACACTTGGGTCCGTCGCAGCGGTGAATCCCAGCAGGAAAACTCCCGAGTCCGAGAGTGAAATGGTTTCGTTTCTTGCCATGGGGGACATTTCAGAGGACGGCCATGTTCAGACAAAACAAGTGCGGACCTACGAAGAGGTAGCGACCGGCTTTACGTCCTTCACTGACGGAGACGTTTTGGTGGCCAAGATCACGCCATGCTTCGAGAATGGTAAGGGAGCACTGGTCGCAGGGCTCCTCGGAGGACTCGGCTACGGAAGCACTGAGTTCCATGTGCTCAGGGCGAACTCTGCCGTTGTAACTCCAGCGTTTATTTATTGGGTCACGCGGACAGACGCCTTCAGGCTAGAAGGTGAGCGGAACATGCTCGGCTCTGCGGGGCAGAAGCGCGTGCCGACGGACTTTCTCCGCAGGTATCCAATTAAGGTACCGACCATTCGCGAACAGCATGAGATAGCGGCCCTCCTCAAGGCCGTGGATAACAAGCTGGTCCTGATTGCTCGACAGATTGAAGCCACCCAAACACTCAGGCAGGGCCTGACACAGAGCCTATTCGAACGGGGCGTTGGCACCCAAGATGCCGCGGGCGGCTGGACGCCGCACGCGCAGTTCTCGAAGCGCGGTTCCGGCGCACGCCCGAGCACATGGCAGTTCCTCCGAATGGGCGACATCGCGCCAGTAATTCGGCGAGAGGTCGATGTTCAAACCAGTGAAAGCTACCCTGAGCTGGGTCTCCGCTCGTTTGGCAAAGGTACGTTTCACAAGCCTGCGCTGAATGGAAAGGAGGTCGGTAGCAAGCGGCTCTTCGTCATCAAGGCCGGCGACTTGTTGCTATCGAACGTTTTCGCATGGGAAGGTGCGATTGCTGTTGCAGGTCCTGTCGACCATGGTCGGTATGGTTCGCATAGGTACATCACCTGCAACGTCGACCCCGGAATGGCCAACGTTCACTTCATCGCCAGATACCTGGTCACACCGGCGGGTTTAACCTCGGTTGGCCTTGCGTCCCCTGGCGGTGCCGGCAGAAACAAGACCCTGGGACTCTCAGCACTTGCTGACATCCGGGTACCTGTTCCTCCGCTGGCCGAGCAAAACGCTATCAACGAGGTACTGACCTGTGTAGAAACCAAGATCGCGGCGCTACAGACGAAGCATCGGCATTACAAAGCCGTCAAGCGCGGATTGATGCAGAAACTGCTGACCGGCGAATGGCGCGTTATGTTCGACGCCGAGATTGCGGCCTGACCCGGCATGGACGCGGAAGCCACTTCTGACCCGGGCCGCACGCGCCTCCCACAGCTGCAGCGCGCAGTGCAGCACAAGCTGGGTGGCTGCCTGCTGCGCCTGCAGCAGTACGAACTGCTACTGAAGGCCATGGTCGCCAGCACGGAAATGGCCGGTGAGCCAGCGAAGTTGCAAGCCTTGCGAGACGAGCAAATTGCCGGAGTCCAAAAGGCGACCTTGGGAGGATTGGTGAGTCTGCTCACGGGCAACTACTTGAGCCCAGAGGACGGTTCGGCATCGGAAGAGCCCGATTCCGCCGAGCCCACCGACAACACCCTCTGGTTCAGTTTCCGGCAACGCATGGTGATGAGCGCCGATCACTATGAGGCGATCAAGGCCAAGCTGAAGGAGCTTGTGGACGTGCGCAACGACTTGGTGCACCACTTGCTTGAGCGCTTCGACCTCGGCTTGCTCGACCGCTGTGAGGCTGCTGTGGACTACCTCGACCAGAGACGCGTGACTATCGACACGCACTACCAGACCTTGCGAACCTGGGCCGAGCAGATGGACCAGGTCCGAGCGCTCGCTGCATCCTTCATGGACAGCCCAGCCTTCAAGGACTTTCTCATCGACGGTATCGCGCCGGACGGCCAGGTGCATTGGCCCATCAGCGGCATCGTGAGCAGCCTACGTGGGGCCGAGCAGGGGGTTGCCCCTTCCCGCGGTGCTGGGTCCTGGGTTGAGCTGAACGCCGCCATTGCTTGGATTGGCAAGCACCACCCGACACAGACGCCCAAGCGCTACGGCTGCAACAGTTGGCGTCAGGTGCTGCACGAGTGCCGGCTATTCGAGGTCAAGAAGCAGTCGCCCACGTCGGGTATCGATTTAACAAAAGGCATGGTGGTTTACTACCGTAGCCGCAGGGAAAAATGAGCAACATGCCAAGCGAGCAAGGAAAAAGGCCGTCATGAGCCGATCGCCAGAAAAAACCGGAGTGGAGATCCCTGCTTTGGATTGGCTCGTCAAGCTGGGCTACATCCACCTTCCGGGTAGCGCGGTGACAGTGGAGCACCGCCACCTTGCACCGGTGCTGGAGGACGTTCTTAGCCGACGCCTGCTGAAACTTAACGCTTGGCTGGCTGAGGCGCCTGGTGGGGTGGAGGCGGCGCTGATCGAGTTGCGCAAGCGTGCCAACGATGACCTGCTGCCGGCCAATCAGGCGCTCTGGGAACAGGTGCTACATCGCTCAGACATTCAGGTGAAGGACATTCAGGGCCAGCCGCGCAGCGTGCGCTTTCTGGACGCCACCGACGCCGGTCGCAACGACTTCCATGTAGTTGATCAGTACGTCGGCCGCAATGCCGACGGCGAGCAGTTCCGACCGGACCTTCTGCTCTTCGTCAACGGCCTTCCGCTTGCCATCATCGAGTGCAAGGCAAGCCACCACCGGCTGGACGAGGCGCTGGCGCAGTTGGATGGCTACCAGCGCAGTTTCAGCGCGCAGTTCGTGTTCAACCAGGTCTGCGTGGGCCTCAATCTTCGCCACGGCCTGTACGGGGCCATCCTTACCAAACCCGCCTTCTATGCGCGCTACCGCTTGGAGGCGAACGAGCTGGCAAGGGTGGCAGCCCAGTTGGGCAGCGAGCCAAGCGAGCAGGAACAACTGCTGTGGGCGCTGTTTGAGCCCGGGCGTTTTCTGGAACTCGTGGCGCATTTCGTGTTGTTCGAGACGCGCGACGGCAAGACGGTCAAGAAGCTGCCGCGCTACCAACAGTGGCGGGCGGTGCGCAAGACCGTGGCAAGGCTGACCGGTGCCACGCCTCTCGGTGGCGTCATCTGGCATACGCAGGGCAGCGGCAAGTCGCTAACGATGGCCCTACTGGCCCGCCTGCTGCGCGCCGACAGCACGGGCCTGGCCAACCCAACCGTGCTGGTACTGACCGATCGCCGCGACCTGGACAAGCAAATTTTCGACACCTTCCATGCGGTGGGCATCCGTGCCATCCAGGCGGTGTCGGTCGCCGGGCTGGTCAGGATGCTGGGCAACGACTACGGTAGCGTGTTCACCAGCACCGTGCAGAAGTTCCAAGAAGGGGACGAGCCTGGCGCGGCGGCGGACGACGTCGCGGACAGCGCTTCAGCTGAGTCGGACGAAGTCTTGCAAGCCACGCGGCACCGGCGCGTGCGTGAGGGCAAGGACTTCTTCATGGTGGAGGAGCGCAACGAGCACTTTGGTCAGCATGACGCCGACGGCGTGCTGCTCGACCCCAAGTGGCTGGAACTGAAACGCGAGAAGGTCAACTTCCGCGTGCTGAGCGCAAAGCCCAACTTCTACGTGCTGGTGGACGAGGCCCACCGCAGCCAGTACGATTTTCTGGCCGCCTTCATGCGCGCCAGCCTGCCCAACGCCAAGTTCATTGCCTTCACGGGCACGCCGCTGCTGAACGATGACAAGCACACGCTGGCCGAGTTTGGCGGGCAGACCTACATCGACGAGTACCGCCTGCACGAGGCGGTGGCTGACGGGGCGACGCTGCCGATCAAGTACCAGGATGCCTGGGTCAAGCTGGCGGCCGACGCAAGGCTTGACGCCGCCTTCGACGAGCAGTTCGCCAAGGCGTCCGAGGCCCACCAGCAGGCCCTGCGGGAAGAGCTCCTGGCGCGCTGGCGCAAGGCCGGCGACCGCATGGAGCAGGTGGCTACGCACTTGGTGGAGCAGTTCGTCAGCAACGTCCAGGCCAAGGGCCTGAAGGCCATGCTGGTCTGCAACGGCCGCGACATGGCCGTTCGCTACAAAGACCTGCTGGATGAGTTGATGAAGCAGCGCGCCGCGCAGGGTCTGGCCACCTTCCAGAGCAAGGTGGTCATCTCGCTGGCCGGCGTCACGAGCACGCGGACCGGTGCCACCGTGGAAGAGGAGGCGGCCGAGTACAAGCTGCCGGTCACCAAAGTTCAGAGCGTCGAAGAACGCGTGCGGGAAGAGCTGAAAGCCGGCAAGGAGCCTGTCGCGATGCCCGCCGAGCAGGTTGGCCACTTCGTGGGCAAGCTGTTTCCACTGCCTTATGGTGACGAGAGCAAGGGAAAGGACGGTCAGCCGCACGCAAACAACGTGGGGCTCATCATCGTGTCCGACATGCTGCTGACTGGCTGGGATGCGCCCATTGTCAGCACCATGTACCTGGACAAGCCGCTCAAGGAACACACGCTGCTGCAGGCGATTGCGCGCGTGAACCGAACGCTACCGGGCAAGAACGCCGGGTATATCGTGGACTACCACGGCGTGGTGGACCACCTGGACCAGGCGCTCAAGGTCTATGGCGGCGAGGTGCAGCCGGCTCAGGTGTGGCAAGGAGTGGAGACCGAGCTGCCCAAGCTGCAGAGCACGCTGGAGCGCATCCTCAAGCTGCTGCCCAAGAAGCATGACCCGGTGAGCGAGCGCGACGCCTACAAGGATGACGCGGAGCGCTTCCTGGACCCAGCGAGCCGGCTGGACGCGGTGGAGGACTTCCTGGAGCTGGCCAAGCATTTCAACCGCAGCATCGACATCATCCTGCCCGATGTGCGGGGCGTACCGTTCAAGCCCTACTTCACCTTGTTCGCCGAAATCCGGCTGATGCTGCGCGACAAGCTGCCGGATGCGAACTACCGCGAGCGCATCACCAAGCTCGAATCCGCGCTGCTACAGCGCTTGCTGGACGAGTACATCGCAGCCAGCCCGGCCAAGAGCCTGCTGGGGCGCGAGGTGTCCATCCTAGACGCCAGCGACATGGCGCGGCTGAAGCAGCTGGCCAGCCCGGGTAGCCAGGCACTGGTGATGAAAAACCAGCTCAAGCACACTATCGTCACGGGCCGCGACAAAGACCCAGCCTTCTTCGACAAGTTGGCCAAGGAGCTGGAAAAGCTGCTCGCAGAGGAGAAGGCCGGCCGCATTAGCCAGGCGCAGTTCCTGGAACAGCTGGAACTGTTCGGCCAACGGGTGGCGGACAAGGACAAGACCGGCTTCCAGAAGCCCGCGCACTCGGCGGTGTTCCGCTACCTGGCGGCGCTCCTTGGTGAGGACACGGCTCGCGCGGCGACCTCCAAGCTCTTTGAGGATGAAGCGCTTAGCCATACGCTCGCGGCGGGCAACTGGAAGCAGATGCCCGATCTGCACCCCGAGATTCGGGACCTCCTGCGCAAACTGCTCGTGCCGCTTGCTGGCTGGGAGCGTTCGGTGGCTCGAGAGCATGCCGGCCGCATCCTGGACATCCTGCTGAAGAACTGATCCCATGCCCCGATTGCAGTACGGTCAGACGGCTATCGACTGGCGCTTCAAAGTGGACGCCACGCTCAAGCGTCACTACGTGACCGTGGAGCGAGGCCGCCCCGTGCTATTGCGCGGCCCAGCAGTCGACTTGGTGGAGCAAGAGGCCCTGGTGAGGCAACGCGCGCGCTGGATTCGCGAGAAGCAGGCCTTAATCGAGCTACCAGCGGCGGAGGAGCAAATTGTCACGGGCAGCCGACTGCGCTACTGCGGGCGGACCTACTTCACTGAGGTAAAGCATGCGCCGAAGCTGACGTATCCAACATTGCGCTTCACGGCTTCGCGCTTCGTGATCGAGAGCCCGGCAGGGCGCAGCATCGGTCCCGAAGCTCTGGCGCCACTGCTGACCGCCTTCTACCGCGAGCGTGCGCACGAGAAGCTGCTGGCGCGCGTTCGACACTGGGAGCGCCAGTCAGGTCTCCAGGCTCAGGGTGCCCGTATCAGGCATTTCCAAAGCCGCTGGGCCAGCTGCAATGCGCAGGACGTGCTGGAGTTCAATCCCCGGGTGATGGAGCTGCCGGCCAGCGTCCAGGATTACGTCGTAGTGCACGAGCTTTGCCACACGGTGGAGAAGAGCCACACAAGGGCTTTCTGGGCGCTGGTGGCCAGGCAGATACCAGACTGGCGCCGGCAGCATGACGTGTTGGAGCAGGCTGCCTTCGGGGAGATGATCTGATCTGCCACGTAGGGTTGAAATCTGCCTTTGCGCCATGGCGGTCCTCCTTCAAGGCCTGACATTCAACCTAGATACTGACGTTTTCTCTGTGTTCGTCCACGCTTGAGAATTTTGTAAACCGTTGAGAGCCCAACTCCCAGTTCACTGGCAACGGCGTGTTTGCTGCCCCCTCGTTGCAGAATTCGGTTGACATCGCGCACAGTGGGAAGATTTGCGGCTTTGAATTCGGTCGCAGCTTCTGACCAAGCGCGCTGTTTGATAAGCGTCCTTGGAATCACCGTCCCGGCCAATGCGCCCCCCTTGGCCACCGGGTGATCTCTGTCAAAACCCAGCATGCAAAGGTTGACCTCGGGGGAGTACCGCCCCTGCCCGCACCAGGCTTTGAAAAAGCCTTTGATGGACAATAGTTCCTTCAATGCCAGGCGTTCACGTTCACGAATCCGCGTTTCCCAGTCGCCCACCGGGGCGGGTTGCTCTTCAATCGAAACAGCCACCGCCAAGATCGATCCGAAAAGCTGCGCTGCTGCGATCTGGATGTCCTTGTTCATGACAACCCGCAATTCCCGAAGTTGCCCGGCTAGAACCAAGGCCCTTCGTCGCGCCAAGAAACTCAATCCGGTCAGGCTGGCCGCGACCTCCATGTCGTCTGTCACCTCACCCGTCCAAGAAAGACCTGTACGGAACAGTTTTTTGATCGGGGCAGCACGAGAGTACGCAAGCAATTTTTGTTGGTAGCTCGGCCTGACTTTTTTTCCAAGTCGCGCCACCTTCGTCTCTTGGGTTTTGGTGGCATGAACACTGCAACGTGAAATCGCGCTGGCATGCCGGTAGCAGATCGAACAATGGCGCACCTCGTCGATCACGTCCAATGCAGTCATCCATGCCGAGAGAATTTGGAACCCCACGCCGGCACTTTCATACCGCAGCCGTGCGGCACGAGCGTTCTTTAGATCGCGGCCCGAACCCGCAAAGCGAAGTTCGAATGGAACATTGAGCGTGCGACCAAGCCCGCCAAACGCACCCGCGACGAAGCGAAGGTCATCCTGGGATAACGTCGCCGGTATGGCGATCGGCACAGCATAGGCATGCACGCTGCCGAGTTCGATGCAGCTGTAAAAAACATCCAGGTCTTCTTGGACCGTCAGTGATAGGCGTTGCTTGCCCAAATCGTGAAGCGCCTTAACTGCCTTCTGCTTTCGAAGTGCATCCGTCTCCGCCTCGGGTAATGGCGGACTCGGAAGGCCATCCGTCATTTCAACACCCTCAAGTTCCCATCGGTGGTATGCAAATCGAAGCGCTTCGAACTGCACTCGATCAGGTTGCGCCCGTAGCCTCAACGCTGCGTGCAGCGCCTCTCCATGAAAACGGATGAACGGGAACTGCTCGAAAGCAAAGGCCTCGATGTCAGGTACCTCACCGGTATTGGCGGTGTTGATCAAGAACTGGAGTGGGGATGATGCCAACGCTTCGAATCCATCCTTGGCCTGGTCTATCAACTTGAGGGAGATTGCATTCATCTCAGCCACCAGGGCTTTGCGAATTTCCGCCTTGGCGGCGGCGATTCCTGACTTCTGTTTCTTTTGCGCAGTCTCGACTGCGCTCGTCAAGCATCCGTGCAATCTTTCGCTGACGAAGCGTGCAGCCAGCGCTCGCTCGTCTGTCGGCAGCACATCAATCGCCAGATGAGTTTCCAGCTCTACCGCTGACAGCAATTGGCTTGCTGCTTCAGTCACGGTCTTCTTGGACATAGTCAAAATTTTCTACGTTGCGCAAAAGTATGCGGATACAAATTTTGCCACTTCACCATACTTCGCGACCGGCGCCCAGTGCTTGGTGGAAACGTCCAGCGCGGGCAAATGGCAAGGACCCAACGCAGTAGGAAAGAGTTGCAGGATGCATGGAGATGATGACGACCATCCGAAGCAAGTTTGGAATTCGCAAGACTTCCGAAAAGCCGATCGATCGCACCCCCTCACAGAGTCACAGGGGCAGGGTAGGCCAACTCTGATCATGGTGGACAACGGATCTCCGTTTCACTCCACTGAGCTTCATCAGGGGCTCGCTGATCTGTTTGCTGCAATGCGCATTGACCGGAGCGGTTCCAGCAAATGAGCTCCCGCGCATCGAAGAAGACGGCTCGCCCACTCGGTGTCCGTGGTCACCAAAAGCGAAGCCATCTGGTCGCCAGTTACAAAGCCGGCGGCGAGATGTTCGTCGAGAGCGTTGACGAAAGCACCACCATGCTTGCCATCGACGTCGACCCGCGAGCGGTGAGCATCGTCCCGCAAGCCTTCACCGTGCGGCTGGATCTTGAAAAGATCTTCGCGACAAAAGCCGAAGCTCTGAGGGCGGAACCCCGAGCCCGCCCTGAGCGACTTAATGGCGAGCCACCACTGGAGCGTGTCTATACGCCGGACTTCCTCGTCGAGCGCACTCATCCGGTTCCTTTGGTGGTCGAGGCGAAGTCGGCCATTGAAGTGAAAAGGATCGGAGAAGCACTGGCCCGGCGAGGTCGGGTCCTAAACAACCTCGGCTTTCACTATCTGGTGGTGCCCAGTACCGAGATCGAACATCGCGGCCTGCATGCCAATCTGGTCCACATGCGCGACGCCATGAAGTACCGGCGGGACAACGACATCCAACCGGTTCTGGATGGCCTGATCAAGCAGGTCGCCAACCGGCAAGGTCAATTCTTGCTGGGCGAACTCACAGGTGTTGTCTCCGACACGGCCATCTACCTCGGACTCATCTCAGGGGTCATTGCGTGCGATCTGCGCAGTGGCAACCTTGGTGTGAACACGCTGCTCTGGCCGGCGCACGGCGACCTCAACCACCTTCAACTGCTTCAGTTGGAGGCGTAAATGGCACAAAGGGTTCAGGCCGGACTGCAGATTTGCCGGCATGGGAAGAACGCATACGTCGGCAACATTCGGCAGTTGCACCAGAAACTGGAGATTCACTCTGACGACGGCGACATGGTCGTCCTCACCCCGGACGAATTCCGAAGGGAAGTCGTGGACGGCGACATCCGCCTGTTGGTTCCAGATGGGAAAGGAAAGCTTCGCCCGGTGTCGACCAACTGGCGCGAGAACGAGAGCGGCAGTGCGGCACGCGAACGCAAGAAACGAACGAAGATTTTGAACCATGTCGATCGCGAGCTTGAGCAAGGGTTGAAGATCAAAGACATCGTTCTGAAGCTGCCTGACTTTTGCAGGGAGAACGAATTGGGCATTGCCCCCTGCGAGCGTTCGCTGCGAGACTGGCGAAGGTTAGCGAAAGGACATGAGTCGATGCTATCGCCCGCATGGAATCGGTGTGGTAATCGGTATCAAGGTCCGGATGAAATCCTTCTTGAAGTCATCCAGGAGGTCGTCAATGTCGCCGTGATGGGCAACGACCTTTTCACCATGACTGCGACCTGGGGAATGATCGAAGCCCGATTCGATGAAGAATGGAAGAAGCGCAAGGGAGACGTCGCCCCACCGCGACACGCCATTAAGAAGCTGAAGAACTTCTTGCGAGCCATGCCGTGGGCTGATCTGATGAAGCTTCGCATGGACGGCCGCACGGCCCGCGCAATCACCCGAAGGGCGGTTCGAGCTCACGATACCGGGATTTTCTGGGAATGCGTTGAGATGGACGCCACAGTCCTGGACATCCTGGTCCGGTCCGAAGACGGCAAGGAAATCGGCCGCCCCGTGCTCTACGTGGCCATCGACGTAGCCACGGGCTACATCGTCGGGCTGCATCTCACGATCCAAAAGGCATCCACACTGCCCTTTGTGGAGTGCCTGCGGTTCATGTACTTCCCAAAGCCTGCCGACTTTGATGAAAAGTATGGCATCAAGAACCGCATCGAGGTGTTCGGAAAGCCTGTCACGCTGAGGGTTGACAACGGTTCCGAGTTCATCGGCAAGGCCGCCACGGAGCTGGTTCGGCAGCTCTTTGGGGACAGCGCACGCTGCCGGCCCTATACGCCGCAAGAGAAACCGTTCGTGGAACGGTTCAATGGGATCTTAAAGCTCTACATCTTGACGCTGTCGGGTGCCACCACCTCATCCGTGAACGGCGAGCAACGCGCTCCGAGGCCGGGCGAAACGCTGTTCACCGTGGAGGAACTCCGCGGAAAGATTTATCGATTCGTTTACGACCGCTACTCGTTGCGCGTCAACGAACTTCGGTCCATCAGGGCCCGCAAGGCGGTCGCCGCGTTCGACATCTGGAAAGAGATGGCGGCAACCTTTACCCAACCCGTGCCTGTCAGCCGCGAGGAATTTGAAAAGTCGTTGTGTTTCAAGCGTGAGACCCGCGCCTTGGGTCACGATGGCATCGACTATGACGGCTGGAACTACCACTCTGACGAACTCGCTGCCCTGTATTCGGTGCATGGACCAGGCAAGTATGAGTTCTTGCACACCGATCTGGACGCATTGACCATTTACGTCGTACCGCCAGGTGGCGGGGAACTCGTCGCCGCCCATGAAAAACTTCTCGAGGGCAGCAGTGTTGACCGCGCCTCCGCGAAGGCCGTCAAGAAGCAGATTCTGGACGGAAAGAAGCCCCTGGATCGCAGGACATTTGCCCAAACCCTCGTCGAGTACAGGGAACTCCAAGAAAAGGTGAAGTCAAGCCGCAGTCGCTCAAAGCAGGCTCGCATTGACGACATGCTGATGAAGGCTGCTGAGCACACCAAACTGACCATGCCACGGCCGAAATCTACTGACCAGCCCACGTCCGAAACGCAACTCCCCAAGACTGACGCTGCGAGCAGCGCGCCGCGGGGACGAAAAATGGGAGCCACACGTTGAGCAAGACAATTTTCGAGGGCTGGATCTTCGACCACATCCAGTACCAAAACGCATTCGACACCATGGTCGAGGAAATCGAGCGGGTACTGGATGGTGGCTCACCCATCTTCTTCCCTCTGTTGGGGGATTCGCGCGCGGGCAAGACCGCAATGCTCAAGGATCTCGAGGCGCACTTTGCCGATCGTGTCAGCCCGTCGGGACTTCGGCAAGTCATGCTCGTTTCCATGCCATCCACGGCCTCGAATGAAGCGTTGGCCATTCGGATCATCACCGCGGTTTTTGGGAACATCCCCGTCAAGGGAAAGTCGCATCAAATCATCGATCAGGCCCGACGCACGATGGAGGCTGCTGGCGTGCTGGTTTTGCTGATCGACGAAACCAACCACCTCGTCGAGAAGCGATCCACGGAGCGTGCACAAACCAAGGAAAACCGCCACGCGGCCGACTGGTTCAAAGAGCTGGGTGATCTGGCGGGAATTTCCGTGGTGATGGCCGGACTGTCTCATGTGATCCGCATGTACACCGACAACGATCAGTTGGAGAACCGGGGTCTGGTCGGTGCCCGTATCGAGCCGTACGCATGGAGTGTTGGGAAGGATCGACAGCAGTTCCAGAACATGATGAGCGCCGGCATCACGCATATGAAGGAACATGGCTGGCAAATCGAAGTCGACAACGACTGGCTGACACGCCTTGCCTACTTGGGTGGCGGTGGTTACATCGGCAAAGCGAGGGACTTTCTTGTGCGCATCGAGGAAGTCGGGAACAAGCGCAAGTGCTTGGACCGTGAACTGCTTTCTCGGGCATACAAGGGGAAGTACCGCCTCGATTCCAAGGGCGACCCGCTCGACCAAAAGACGATTGATGATGTGCAGCTCAATGGCGCACATCGTGAAGCATTGGCGCGTGCCCTGCGCAGTGGCCGAGGCCCGCAGAAATGACTAGGCGCAACGCTCTCAAGGCAATCCGGTGGCTTCGACCCCTGACGCCGCACCCCGATGAGTCCCTGGCCGGATTTCTCGGTCGATGGGCGCGGGAAAACGAGTTCGGGTCTCGAACCAACCTTCTCAACACCCTCGGCATTTCTCGCGCCATCCGCTTGCCTGCCGTCGAGTTGCCGAAGCTGGCGTCGTTGCTGGGATTGGACGTAACAGCATTGGAGTCCATGGCTCCGACAACTGACCCGACGCGCACCGTTCTGCGCAAAAGCCACACCCGGCCAGATACGGAAGCGGTCTGCCCTCAATGCCTGTCAGAAGCGTCGTACTCCCGGCAACTCTGGTCCCATTGCCATTCCACGGCCTGCCCCGAGCATGCGACACGCCTGCGGGACCATTGCCAGCAGTGCGGCGACGGCATCCGCCACACCAGGCCATTGCCGCACCTCTGTAACTGCGGTGCGGATTTGCGCGCGCAAACCTCAGAGCCGGCTTCCCAGGCTGAGGTTGATTTTTCGGCGCTCCTCATGGGTGAGCAGCCCAAAGGCACCAGCATTCCGCTGTTTCTGGATGCCGGTGTCCCCGCAGAGATCGACTTGTACATTTGGGGACTTGCGAATCACTTCGCTTGTGCATCCGACGGGAAGCCATTCGCCAAAGCCGGCAAGTTGCCCCTGCCGAAGTCTGTCGCGCAAGCGGTGGATCGGCTCGGCCCGCTGTTCGAGTTGCTTGAGGACTGGCCACATCGCTTTGACGCCCGGCTGAAGCAGATCATGGAGGCAGCGCCGACGGCCGCCGCCACGGGTGTGGCGGCGAAGCATGGACGTTGGTACTTCTTTTTGTTCCGGACGTACCCACAGGATGCGTTTCACCCGGTGCGCGTGGCGGCGGCGAATCGCATCACCGCATCGCACGATGGGCTGCTCAATGCGAGAACCCACAGCATTCAAAACATCGCCACCGTTCAAAAGCGATGGTTCTCCGTGAAGGAGGCATCGGTTGAGTTGCGGGTGAGCACCGAGCGCATCAATGAGGGCATCGACAGGTATGTGATTTCGGCAAGCGTTCACGACGAGGCGATGAGCTACCGCCAGCGATTTCTTTCGCGTGAGGAGATTCAGCGTCTGAAGCAACTCCAGTTTGAGCACGTCAACGACACCGATGCGCGGGCCATCCTCAACGTTCCCAAGTCCGTTTACAACTTGATGTGTGAAGCCGGATGGATCACGCGCTCCGATCCGAACGACACCGCCCCCGTTGTGTCAGGCTACGTCCAGCACGTCCCGCTGCTTCGCTTGATTGAACGGCTGCGCAAGCTCGCGCAGGAAAACAAGGACCGCAAGATCGTCGCATCCATCCCGTTGCGGGAACTGAGCTTTCGACGCACGACGAACATGCCGCGCCTAATTGGACTGTTTCGGGCCATCGCCGCAGGCGAACTCACCCCAGTGGATCACGACGAGCATCTGAGCATCGGTGGACTGATGTTCGCGCAAGACGAAGTGGACCAACGCATCGCCTCATGGTTTGTCGAGCGAGGGCTGACCTTGCAACAGGTCAGTGCCATGATGGGTGCTCACTATGACGCGGTTAAGAGCTGGGTTGACATGGGCTTTCTCCCCGCGAGTCGAGAACCGATGGAGCAAGGCGCACCCTGGGTGGTCGACGTGCGCGACATGGTGACGTTCTTGCAAACTTACTCGCCCTTGGCATGGCAAGCAAAATCCTGTAGTTCATCCACGCGCGGTTTGACGTCGCGGTTAGAAAGCCTGGGCGTCACGCCGATCGCGTCCGAAGACGTCGGTCGGGGACAACTGGTCAAGCTGAGCGATGTGTTCACCGCGCTGAAGGCCGTTCATCAAAGTCGTGGCTCATATTCCGGGCAAGGCGTGACCAACACCCCATAGTTTTGGCATGTGCCCACCGAAGATTTTCCTAAAGTAACCCGATGTCTTCGAGCACAGTGGCCGCGACGTGGAGCGTCGCTTATCTGGCGGAGGAGCTTTCCTTTGCTCGGTAGACGGCGTCGCAGAGACGCCACGCGGCCACTTGATTAAACTTGATTCTTGGCAGATAATCTATTGCCTATGCAAAAAGTTATCCACAGCGACAACCTCAAGCTGGCGTTGCAGGCTCGCGGGTGGACTCAGAAAGATCTCGCTCGCGAGATAGAGGTGACGGCGCAAGCCGTTACCAATTGGATGCAGGGGGCAGACTTCCCGCGTCCCGACAAACTTCTGAAGCTTGCGACGACCCTGAAGTTGAACTTCGCGGACCTCGTTGCCAGCTCAACCAAGGATCAGCCGGTCATCGCCTTTCGCAAGAAGGGCGGCGCCAAGACCACCGACGCTCACATCCTCAAGGCGATTGCCATGGGCTCTTTGCTGAAGCCCTTGGTACCCTATCTCCCTGAGCTGCGTTCGCTGCGCGTGCAAATTCCTTCGCCGACCACGCAATACGACGCGCTGCAAGCCACGGCTGCAGAGGTGAGGGCACGCATTGGGCTGGGCGGCCAAGCCGTCTTGTCGTATGCACACCTGATTGACCAGTTCGGAACCAATGGAGCAGTCGTCGTTCCGGTCTTGTGGGGTGAGAAGCAAAACCACAAGAACGCGCTACACATCCTGCTCCCGCAGGAACAGGTGACGTTCATCTTCTTGAATTTGGATACTCGGCTTGAGGACTTCAAGTTCTGGATGGCCCACGAGTTGGCCCACGTCTACACACCCGGCCTCGCTGGCACAGAAGAGGGAGAAGACTTCGCCGACGCGCTGGCCGGCGCGCTGCTTTTTCCAAAGTCGTTAGCCGAGGTTGCATACCCCCAGGCAGTGAGACACAGCTCCGTCACGGGAGAGATTAGAGAGCTGCAACGCTACGCCGATGAGCACAGCATTTCATTGTTCACCGTGTTCAGCGAGATCAACCGCTATGCCAAGGCGCATGGCCTGCCTGACTTGCGTTGCAAGGACACTGACGTCCATGCTATTCGCAATGTCTCTCGTGGCAAGCTGATCAGCGAGACGTTGTTTGAGCCAACTCCACCCGAGCCGACAGCCTATATCGCAGCTGCGGAAAACGTGTTCCGAAGCACGTTCTTCATCGCACTGAAGAGGATGATCAAGGAGCAGGGAACCGGTGCGGGCTACCTGCAGCAGATCATGGACATTGCCATGCAAGACGCGGTGACCCTGCATGGAGAGCTCAGTCGTTGACGCTGGTTCTGCTGGATACCAATGCCTATCTACGACTGGCAAAGCGCGTCAGACCAGCAGTGGGGGTCGTGTTCGGCCAGAAGGGCTATGTACTCACGATCCACAAGTCCATCGAGGATGAGGTCCATCGCAGTGCACGGCTGAAGTCGCTCTATCCGTGGTTCGACGGACAGGAGTTCGCAAAGGAGCGCATCGCCAAGCAGATCCGCCTATCTGCGGATGAGAAGGCGAGCGTTCAAGCTGCTCAGAGCGTTTTGTATGGGTGGGTTTTGTCTGATCCCAGCAGGTATACCTCCGGTGGTCGCTCTCCGCCCGGCCCCACAGACTGCTGGCTGCTCGCACTGGTCCAAGTGAAGTCGGCCATCGTGGTCACAGACGATCTTGGTATGCACGCGCTAGCCGGCGACTTCAACATTGCCATCTGGCACGGCTATGAACTGCTGGACAAGCTTCGATCGGCCAAGGTTGTTGACGGGCCCCTGATCCGAGAAATCTTCGAAGCTCTAGAAACGAACGGAGATCTGCCCAGGTCTTGGCTTGAGGCGAAGCACTCTATCTTCCTCAAGATCTTCGGCCCCCGGCCGAAGTGAGCACCTCAGCCAAGGCCGACAGGATCCACACGGGCGAAGCACTTGCGATCCCGGGAAGTCGAGTTCATCGAAATCCCCTGGCCACGCGGCAGTAATTGGGACTTCTGCGCGGTGCCTCATTCGCTGCGGCCCGCGACACAGCACGCGCATCAAGGCAGCGAACGAAATCACACTTGCCGACGTGCGTCCACGCCACAGGCGTCCGCAATCAAAGCGACGTAGCATTCTCATGGCACATGGCTGAAGATCTCTCGCGCCAACGCCCTCGCTTCCTGGTGCTCGGCTCGACTGATCTCCGGCAGTTCGAGCCCATCGTCGCCATCAACGTACATCGCACCACCGAAGTCGCTGTCGTAGAACTGTTCGTCTGCGGACCGCCGTCCTTGTACGCCGCCATCGTGGACTTGGTGCAGTCCCCAGATGATTGCGCCCATTTGGCGATCAACTCTCCTGACAAGCATGGACTTGAGGGTTCGGTATGTCGAGGAAGGTCTCACATGACATCGGTCCGCCAAACGCTGAGTGTGGGACGCCGTGGCCGACTTTTCGATGGCGAACCGCGCATCAAATACACGATCCGAAGACTGGAACCAAGGCGAAAGCGCAGCAAGATTTTTTGAAAATCTAACCTTTGTATTTTTACACCCAAACGACCATTGCTGTCATCTCTCTAACACCAGAAGGTTACCGTGTTCGATGCTCGCCTCATGAGCGAACATGCCTGCCAAAAGGACGATGAATGCACTCCAGCGCTGCAAAGAGCGCTGCGGATTGTTGTCAAGGACCGAACGCTGACTCGCGATGCCCGTGCATTCGCACGGGAGCTCTTGTATGCCTTTGCAGCGTGTGGGCCGTCAAGCAAACACGATGCGCCAGCAGGTTCGTCGGGAAGGTTGTTCGCTTGCCAATTCTTACTGCGGACCCTTGTTGCTTGGGGTCAGGGTTCCGAACTTACCCGGCATTCCATAGAGAAGGCCTTGCTTGAACTGAATGATTCGGAGAGCCCCGCCCCATGCGACGGGCTGGAGCTGGAAGACACCGACCTTCATGTCGGTGCGCTACGCGCCGCCCCGTCAGTAGAGGAGCAGCCGATCGTGGAACTTTGTCAGTGGCGCGCGTATGCGCTTGAGGGCAATGTGATTCTCAACGGGTTCTTCCCCGACAGCCCCACCATTCGCACGACCACCGCTGTTGCGACTGTTGTCGACGGATATGTGGTGACGTCGTCGGGACGGCGCTATTTACTCATTGGAGAGCCGTCCCAGGATTTGCTGGTGTTGGCTCTTTTGGAAGAAAAAATGCGGTTGGCAGGACACGCCAACTTTGTCGACGTGTCGGCGGCCTTTCAGATGGCTCGCGTGCTGGGTGGCCTGACGTGGAAGCAGCAGTAGCTATGTTGGGATGGCACGTGTTCGTTCACAGACTAGAGCAGGTGCACCCGGCCAATTGCTCAAGTGTTTTGGCCAGTTGGAAAGCCAGTGTGGGAGGGCTCGATTGGCTCGAGGAACTGGCGAAATCCGGCATTGCACGGCGATTGACACGTGGCGGCTACCCAACCACTTATACGGTCGCGGCAAGGGACCTATTGCCGCTATTGGGAGGTGGCATGCCACCAAAGCACTCCGATTTCCCCGTCATCGGCGACGACTATGTCATGCCCAGCGGTTGGGTCGGCAATATCAAGATGTACTCGACGAGGATGGCTGCGTGCCAACCAGACGAGCTTCTCTCAGTGGCGGCTTGGGATCAGTCATAGCGAAACCACGATCGAATTTCTGACGACACCAATGAGGAGACGATGCCTTTACCGTAGCTGAACTTGCGCTTCCGGCTGGACCCTATGCAGCACTAGATCGACAACTGGGGGCGGCGGCGGAGGACAACAGCCCTGGACCAATCGTTCGAAGCCGAGCGACTCCTGAGGGATCCATTGACCGGCTTGCCACAGCGCCGCCACCTGCGCACCCATTTCCGGGCCCAGCCACTCGGTCGACGCAGCACCATTCCCAAGAGCGCACTCAGGCTTTGATCGTGTCCGCCCGTGCGTCATGAGCCACCGATAGCCCCAAATGCAGGGCTCCAGCTTTGGGCTCGCCGGTAATTTGCTGCGATTGAACTCGATAGGGATCGACACCCCTTTGGGGTCTAGATCACCAAGGTACTCGGCTCCGATACCGCCCACTTCCAGCAGCACCTGCTCCAATGCAGTGCCTGTCCTGCGGAACGCTTCGCCGGACCCGTAAACGACCGCCGCGTACTGGCGCACTGCATGGTTCCACTCGCCGAAACTCCAGTAGCTGTTGTGATTTTCGACCACCAGAACTGGACGACCTGGCGCCTGTGCCTGTCGGTACGGAAGCGGTTGCGCCACCTTGAAGCAGCCGAGTGTGGACAGCGACAAGCGCCCCAAAAACAGAGTATCTGTGCCCGGCGTACACAGCGCATCGAGCCGCTTTTCATCGCCGAAGATCTCCAGCGAGCGCTCCTTGATAGGCACAAGCAGCCGGGCGCCACGCCGGGCTAGCAGGAACGCATTGATTGGCTGCAATGCCTCGAGTTGCAGCGCACTGAGCTCAGTCCAGAACCCAAGCTCCGGCGCCCAAGCCACGTCCGCGAAGTCTTTGCGGGGCACGGGCGGCTGCCCGTCCCTGACCAAGATCCATTTGGGAAGTGGGGGAGACCCCACCGCTTCCCAGCTCTGTCTCCCCGAAGGAAGTGAAATGTGCCCCGCCGCTGCCAATTCGGTCAATTCGGCTAGGAGCCGCTCGCCTCTGGCGGAGCTCCCTTGCAATTCCGGGTATGCCTGATAGAGGTGGGCGCGCAAGGCATCCAACGGTATGCGTTTGCGTGACCTTGCGCGAAGCATTTCCAGGAATGTATTCACTCCACGACATCCTCTTCAGCCGGGGCGTGGTAGTTCGCCGCTTCCATGTGCCAGCGTCCGCTCTTAGCGTTCCTGCCCGGCTTGCGCAACCGCACAAAGCGCTCGAACTCGCCGAGAGCGTTGTAGTCCTCCACGGCCGTGAGGAAGACGAGTTGCACACCCACTGAGCGCGCAACGGCACGCTGCGCCTGCCACATGGCAGCAGACGTCACTTTTGCGAACGGGTTGTCCAGTAGGAGCGGGCCGCCTGCGGACTTCTGAATTCGCGCGTAGTTGTCGGCTCGCAGTTGCGAGACGAGCACATAGAGGAACATGGCCATGACGACACCTTCCCCTCCCGAGTTCGAGATCTTGTCGACAAGGACGTACTGCTCCGATTCATCCCGGGCCATCTTGAGCACCTGCAGCCGAAGGCGTCCACCGCAGATCCGCATCACGGCTTCCGCCACGAGGTCTGTACCGCGCGCTGGGAAGCTCTTGCTGCTGATGAGGCTTTCCAGATACATACGCATGGTCGTGCGCTGCGCCTCGACCGTGACCTTGGAGATCTGCGAGCCAAGTTTCAAGATCTGCCGTCCGCCGACATAAGGCACCCCGAGCGGGACGCAGTTCTCCTCGCTGCTTGCCTTGGCGAGCGTGCGCACCGCGCGCCGCACGACCTCGGTCACCTCCTCCAGAGCGGCGTTGAAGTCCTTCTCCATGCCTTCGAGTGTCGACTGTGTCGTGGCGATGCGATCGTCCAGGTGCTCTAATAGCCGCGTTGCGTCCCGGCAAGTGTCCTCGAACCGGTTTTGCTGCATCTGATCGGACACCGCAGCATCGGCGCGCACGAAGTCCTCTGCGCTGGCGGCGCGCTTTAAGCCGTCGAACTTGTCCCTTGCCATTTCGCGCAGAGTGCCGACTTCCCTGGCCTTACGCGCATGCTCCCTTACCAGCCGCGCAACTTGGGCCGAGGCGTCATATTCGACGACCACCTTGCCCGTCGGGATCTCGAGCGCAATGCCGATTTCCGCGAGCGCCTTGGTGGCGATCAATTCGAGGTCCGGGCGCTCAGGCAAATTCAGCGGCGTCTTGAGTGCGGTCTCTGCCAAACGAATCTTTTCAGCCTTCTCTTTCTTTTCGTCCGCCTGGCACTGCGCTGTGTCGGCTTCTTTTTTGGCCTTGACCTGTTTGTCCGTTTCGTCCGCCAGCAGCGTGTCGAGTGCGCTGCGCGTGGCCTGGAGCTCCTCGATCGAAAGCTTTTTCAGGGCTTCTGACGCGGTGTCCAGGAGCTCGCGTTTGAACTGTAGGAATTTGCGCAACTCGCCTTGTTCCACCTTGAGATCGGCTTCCGCAGAGGTCAGCGCGGTGCGAGCAAGCGTCAACTTGCTCTCCGTTTGGCGGATGGCGGTCTCGTGCTCGATGTTCACGAAAGGCTGCATGTCAGACAGTTTCACTCCGAGGAAGTCGCGCTGAAACTCGTTCTTCTTGTTGGCCTCGGTATCGCGCGCAGCACGGATCGTTTCGCGCAAGGTCCCCAGTCGCTGCTTTTCGTCGGTCTCAAACGTGTCGAGCGCATCCTTGTAGGTCAGGCGCAGCACGTCCAGCGGCCGAGGACTTTCCTGCAGCTGCTTCCGGGCAGGCCACTCCTTGTTGCAGAAGCCGATGGAGCCGCGCTCCTTCGCCAACGCCTTCAGCCGCTCTGTTTCCGCGGCCTTGGTGTGCACGTCCGCCTCATGCTCTTGCTGGATGACCGCAAGCCCCTCGTCCGCGATCGCCTCGGCCTCAATCTGCTCTTCGATGTCGGCCGGCAGTTGCGACAGGCGCTCGAGCCGCATGTCGCGCTCCGCCTCATGTTCTTGGACGAACTCCGCCAGACGCTTTGCTGCTTGCACAAGATCGTTGTAGCGACTCGCCGCTTCGTGTTGCTGCTGCTCCAAGTCCGCGGACTTGAGGTCAAGATCATCGGCTTCCTGATCGAGCGATTCGGCCTGAGTCTTGGCCGCCTCGGTGTTCTGCCGCAAGAGGGCCTCTTCGGACTGAGATTGCGCAAGCTTGCCGTCGCCGAAGGTCTGGAGGAACTGCTTGAGGTCCTGGTCGACACGCAATGTGTCCTGCAGGCGCAAATCGAGTTCGGCACGCCGGCGCTGTTCGGCCTCCAAGCGCACGTCGAGGTCGGCGGCCAGTAACTGCGCCGCCGGAACGTTGAAGGCTGCGTCGTTTTCAGCGGGAACCACCGTGGATTGAGAGGCCTCCGCCGCCGCATCAAGGCTTTGAACCGACACCACGATCGGTCGTTGAGGGCAACGGCCAGTCCAGTCCAAATCGCGCACCTTATGGAATTCACCGCTTGCCACGCTGACGCCCAGAAACCGAGCGGGGTCGCTGTTGACAAGGACCCTGGCTGCGAATGCATCGGGTACGGTCTTGGCGATGTACTCATTGAATGCTGTGGCGGACTTGATGCCCTGCTGCCGCAGGATCTTCACCACATGGGCGACATCCGGGCTGTATCCGGCCACCTGGGTGGATTCGATCGCCTCCCGCGTAAGCTTCAAGTCCGCGACGCGCACGTCCACCTCGGCGATCTGGCGCGAAAGGTCGGCAGCGGCCTCTGTCAGCAGCTGCGCGAGGACGGGCGCGAATGGATCGACCCGCTCTGTCTGAGCGGCGTTGAGCAACTGCGGATGCTGCGACAGTCGCTCCCGCTCTGCCTCGCCCCTCGCGACGATGTTCGCGGTTGCGTCAGCACGGGCCAGAAGCGTGGCGGCCTCGTTTCGCTTTGCAGCGGCCCCTTCACGTTTGCTCCGGGCGTCGGCCAACACTTTCGTCCGATTCGAACGGCTGGTGTCACGCTCCGTCGCAGCTCGCAACATTTCAGAGCTGGTCCGATGGTAGGCCTGCTCGGCAGGTTCATCCTCGCGCGCCAGCACGCCTTCTCGGGTGAGCACGCCGAGGCGCCGCGCGCGCCGGGCCTCGGCGTCCTCCAGTCGGGTTTTCTCCTGCTGCAACTCGCCAGCGCGCTTGCTGGCCGCCTCTGCGGTTGCGCGTTTCTCCTTCTTCTGGCTTTCGCGTTCCTTGTCGCGTTCTTCGATACCGGTCAGAACGTCTTGCGCCTTCTTTTCCTCATCGAGCAACGCTGCACGAAGGAGCGCCCCCTGGATCTCGAGATGATCTCGCACCGGCTGCAACTGCTCCTGCTGCGCTTCCGCCATCCCCTCGAGTTCCTTGAGCCGCACCTGCGCCGCAATGATGTCCTTATGCAGGCGCGCTGCACGTACGAAGAGAACCTTGTTCTCCAGCCCGCTCACCTGCCCGGCTGTCTCGTCGCGGCTGGCGGTGGTTGCGGCCACCTTCGCCTCATGCCAAGCGCGTGTTGTGGTCGCGTGCTCTCGTGCGATCTTGCTGGCCGTCTCCAAGGACAGGGTCAGGATCGCCCGTTGCGTCCCTTCATATTCCCGGTCCTTGCCTTGTTCAACATCGAGCAGGGCTGCATCCTCTGCGAGTTGGACGCTCAATCGCGCCGCTTCGATGACGAGGGACGCCTGGGTAGCACAAGCATCGAGGTACGAGCGCGAAGCCAGCGCGAACACGTTGAGGCTGTCGCGAAACGCTACCAGTTGGTCCTTGCGAGCTTGGTACTCCGGCCGGCGGTGGTGCTTCTCGCAAACCTCTACCACCAGCCGGCGTGCCTCCTCGGCCTTTTCGGTATCGAGGGTCATGGCGAAGAACTTGCGCAGGAAGTCGTTCTCGTCCTTGAAGTTGACGAAAGTGTCGAAACCGCCTTCCTGTGTGCTGAAGTTCACCTGCATCTGCAGCATCTCGAGGTCGATCAGCCGCTCATTGCGCAGGTGCTTTTTCCATTCCTCCTGGTTGCGCGTCGAGAAGAAGTCGTGGGACCTTCCCTGCGCCTCGTGCATCCAACGAGAGAACTCCGCCATCGACAACGCTGGCGTCGCGCCAAGGCTTGGGGCAGGAATGTCTTCAAGCGCGAGCACTCCGGGCTGCTCCCGAAATGCGAAGAACTGGCGCTCCACGTCCACGCTGTCGTTGGACCCGCGCACAGTGATCACTTGACCCGTGATGAGGTGATATGGTCCTTCGGCCAGGTCACGGGACGGCATGAGCCATTCGACCGCGATCACGCCTGGCAGGCCCTGCTGGTCGAAATACTGAGAAAAGCGAGTGGTGTTCTTCTGCAGGTGCTTCAAGAACCGGCTCTGCTCCGTCTCGAAGCAAGACATGATCAGTCCGAGCAGCGTTGTCTTGCCGCCGCCGTTTTCGAGGTGAAGGATGGTGTCGGCGGGCTCGCCGGTGACCGGGTCCGTCATCGGCAGCACCAGACCGTCGAACCAAGCCGTCCGGAAACCGCAGTTCCCGAGGTAAACGCGTCGAAGCTTCTGCATGTAATCCGTTCCTCAGGCTTCCGCTACGGTGCGCTGGGCCATCTCGTACAGGCGCCGAAGCGCGAGCTCGCGCAGCTGCACCCTCAGCCTGTGGGTGGCCGTGTACGCCGTGCTTGTGTCGTCGTCGCCGCTGCGATCGAGGCGGACGAGCCCACTGTCGGCCATTTGGTTCAATGCAATCCTGATCGCGCCGTCGACCGAGGAGGCCGAAGCTCGCTTTGCATCCCGCATCGCCTGCGGCATGGCACAGATCGCCTCCCAGCCTGGCGCCAGCTCCAAAGGGACGTCCGGGGGCAAGTCACTGGCCTCCTTCAAGCGCTTGGCTAGCGAATACAGGGTCTCACGGCACGCCGCGATGCTCGCGGGCGGCGGCGTGTAGCTGTCGTCGTCCAGCACGTCAGTCGTGGGGAAGAACACCGCTGCAATAGCTATGTGTGCCAGGACGAGAGCGCACTTCTGCTTCACGTCCATGCCGCCGCGGATGTCCGACAGCCGCACGGCAAACCGACTCTCCGGTGAGGCGGCGACCGCCACGACTCCGCGCAGCTCGCTAATGTCCAGGATACGCAGCTCCATACCGGTAGCCACCTCCGACACCTGCTGCCGGAACTCAGGAAGGGCGCGCGCCAGCGCAATCAGCTCTCGATAGACGGTGTCGTTGGCCGGGGACGCAGAGGTGTGCAAGGCCTTGTAGACCAGCCGCGCTGCGTTCTGAATGCTCGGTTCGGGTGTGCTCATTGCGATTCCTTCTTGCGTTCAAAAGCCACGTCCTGTCCGCAGGCGACTCCGACGTCGAAATAGTTGCCGGACACGCGCGCCGCGAGACCTGGAAACACCGACTCGCTCTCGGCAAAGGACCGATATAGAACAAAAACCAAGCAGCGGCGCTCACGAAGTGAGAGGCCGTCTTGGCGCGCCGCAATAAGCAGCTCGGAGATGTGCCAGGTGCGGTCCCCATCGCACCGCTCCCGCGCCCAGTTGCTCACGCGGTTCACGAGATCCTTGGTGAACTTATCGGGCACCTCCTCGAAGAAGACTGTTTCGCCGTCCTCGAGCTCGCCTGTTTCGTCTTCCGGCCGCCGCTCCATCAGCACTGAAAAAGCAGTGTTCAGGTCGTACAGCTTGGGCCATGCTGGCGGGTACAACGCGCTGATGTATTGGTCCGCTTCAGCGGCGAGTTCTTGCGCGGGGCGGCTCAGGATCTTGGGGAATACGCTCAATTCGAGATCCGGCAGCCCCGTCGGCCTCCGGGCTCGAAAGACTGCCTTCTGCGCCGCGATGTACTGCTCAGGGGATGCGCTGATGTCCTGAACCAGCTTCAGGCGAATCAGGCTTGCCCCCTTCAAGGTGTCCAGCAGTTGCTTGATGCGCTGCCGGTTCTCCTCCCCGTCGGCTTCCACCATAGCGTCGCCAACGGCCTGCTCCATGCGGAAGTCCTCCGCCTGGCGCTTCGAGACGTGCTCGCGCGCGGCTTCGAGCTTGCTATGCATGTCGCGGCTCCAGTTCACCGAACCGGGCGCGCGATAGGCCTGGAACAGCTTGTCGCGAATCAGCTGCCGGAATTCGAGGGAAAGCTTGCGCGCGCGCTGCGCGATGTCCAGAGCTTGCTCGAAGCGGCCTCGCTTGACGAGCATATCGAGCATCTTCTCCATCAGCTCCTGGGTGTCTTCCGGCTCCATGTCCAACATACCCAGGTAGACCAGATAGCCTTCAGGAGTGGGGCTATAGCGATAGACGTCAGTCGGGTCGGCCAGGAACTGCACGAGCCGAAACCGAAAGGCCTTCATGCTTTGAGACTTGGCATCGAAGTAGTCCGCCGAGAACTCCTTGTGTTTGTTGGCTTTGTTGTCCAAGCCGTCCAGAACCACAGAGGCAATCCGGTGACACTGGACTGCTGTGAGCGAAGGCTTCATCCGAGCCGCAATGTTGGCCAGCTGATCGAGCACCTCCGGAGCGGTGGCGCCCATGGAAATTGTGGTGGCCTCCATCATTTGGTCGAGCGCGCTCAGGACCAGATAGTGCGTGTCGACACCGTCGAATAGCGCACTGTCCGTAGCATCTGAATCGCTCAGCATGGACTTCGATCGCTCCAGCTGAAACACGGGTCGAAACAGAAGAATGTTTCGCTGCTGGCGAGAGAGATCCAGCAAGCCCACGCTGGGAAGCGCGTCAACTGCGCCAGCCGGAAGGTCAACGCGAGAGTTCATTCGACCGGCTGTTGTGACATAGGATCAGAAAGTATAACGATTAGAAACTATACGCGTCTAGTTTTTAGATGCGGCACAATGACGTCACCATGCCAACCGCATCCGCAGTTCCCAAGCCGACTCGCGCCGCAAAAAGATGGGGTCCAGAGCGCCGGCTCGAGTTCATTGACTTTCGCCTTCGTTGGGACGGGAGACTCAATCGCGCCGATCTCGTCGCGTTCTTCGGCGTTTCGATCCCTCAAGCCTCGCTGGACATCGCGAGCTACATGGAAGTCGCGCCGCAGAACCTGCTCTACGACCGCACCGAGCGCGTCTACCTTGCGACATCAAAGTTCCGACCCGTTTATTCCAACACAACGCCGGCGCGATACCTCAGCGAGGTCCTTGCCATCGAAACCGGAGTGATTCAGCCCGAAGCAAGCTTTCTTGGATGGCGGCCGCCGAGTGCCATCGTTCCAGTTCCTGGTCGGCAAATGGACTCGAAGCGGCTACTGATGCTGCTGCGCGCCGTGCACGAGAAGACCGGATTGCGCGTGTTGTACCAATCGTTGTCTCAGCCCGAGCCCAGTTGGCGTGAAATCTCACCACATGCTTTTGCGCACGATGGTTTCCGCTGGCATGTCCGAGCGTTTTGTCACTCGCGACTTGAGTTTCGTGACTTCCTGGTGCCACGCATGCTGAAAGTCGAAGCATTCCATCAGGCAGGCCCTCCCTCAAAAGAGGACTTGGCCTGGGGCCGATATGTCGACATTGTCCTAACCCCCAATGACGACTTGCCTCTCGCCCATCAGCAAGTCATCGCTCTTGACTACGGCATGGTGGACGGAACTACCAAGCTGCGATGCAGGCAAGCGCTGGTCTTTTACGCACTCAAGCATTTGGGCCTTCTTCAGGACTCCAGCCTTGAATCCAGTCAGGTTCGCGTGCAGAACATGCCGGATTTGGAAGAGTTCACGCGGCCTCGGCAATCTTGATTGTCGGAGTGTCGATCCTTCCTCGCGCAACATCCGTCCGCGCCTCGAAGAGACTCACGCGCCCATCAAGAAGCAGAGTCTCGACTCATCATCAATATGTGTTTGCCTTTCTTCTCCGAGGCGGCGAGAGAACATATTTGGTTGCACTGCCGAGCGCGAACATAGATCTGTCAAAAGCGTGAAGACGATCTGACAAACCATCGCCCCTGGCCATTCTCTGTACCCAGGCCACGTACCGCGCGATCTCGTCCCCGGTGGACGTGTCCTTGAGGTGGACTTTGTCGCCTGCGTGGTCGTCGCGGAGCATCCTGTACGCCCGAAGTGTGTGCTGGTCCGCAATAGGTTGTTCGGAAGGCGCGGCGAGGTGCCTACCAAATTGCTTGAACACGGGGCCAGACGATTTTTTGTCCAACGAGGTTGCTCGGCCTAGACCGTATCCAAGCCCCTCGGCGATATGGCGGACTTTTTGGAGGTCTCCGTTCTTCCAGATTGTGGCAATCATGAGGCGCTCGAGCGGCGTCGAAGCTTGAGCAAGCAGTTCGGATGAATTCAGCGATGCATAGGCGGTCAATAATTCCAAGTCAGCTTGGGTGAAGTTCATATAGAGCCGCGGATAGACGTCCGGAGACATTTGGAATTTCACCGGCAACTCACATGTCTCGACGAAGCCGTCAAACTTTCGCTTTCCGTCGACGATGTCGGCTAAGCGCGCGTACAGCGGCAAAAGAGAATCGCGCAGAGTTGCAATGTTTTCGTCGGGACAGGGGTAGGAAGCAAGGGATGCGGGCATGATGTTGAAGGGTCCGGGACACAGCGATTAAAGATGGGTCGAACTTTAAGCAACTCCACCACATCTACGCGCTCTTTTGCACGACCTCTACGTCGATGCACGGCGGGTCGAGGCCTTGGTCGACGCGCGGGCGATCAACCTTGTGCCGCTGCCGGGCGGCCTTGTTCAGCCCATCGAAAGCTGCCGAGCCGGCGATTATTCAGTAGTCGAAAGGCAGCGATTGAGGTCTCTCCAATCGCCAAACTCGTCGTTCGCTAGCGGCTGCTCCCCATGCGCCTCTTGAAATAAGCGCTGACGCCATTCGCAATTGAAGCTTGCAAGTCTTCACGAGGATGTATATGCCTGTATGGTCAAGCCGCGCGGCGCCAAGGCGACCGTCGTCGACAACGTGGGGGGACACTTTGCAGCGCACCAGCGCCGCTGAGCTCACGCCGCCGCGACGGCTTCTGGACCTTCAATCAAGGCTTGGTCTCCGCTGAGCTCCAGTGCGGGCGTCGGCTGCGACACGGCGTTGGGGAGTTCGTGGACATCGCTTAAATTGCGTTCGATAGCTCGCGTTCGGCGCCCCAGTTCGTCGAACTTGTTCGCAGCCTGGTCGATGGACTTCTTGGTCGCGTCCACGATGTCTCCGAATTTCTTGAACTCAGCCTTGGCGGCACCCAACACCCTCCACACCTCCGAGGATCTCTTCTCAATGGCCAGTGTCCGAAATCCCAGGCGAACGCTGTTCAGCAGCGCTGAAAGTGTGGTCGGCCCCGCGATGATGACGCGCAAGTCGGTCTGCAGTTGCTCATGCAGTCCTGGGAACCGCATCGCTTCAGCGAAGAGACCTTCAGTCGGCAGGAACATGATGGCGAAGTCCGTGGTTAGCGGTGGCCGGATGTACTTGTTGGAGATCTTCTTCGCCTCGGCCTTCAGCGATGATTCGAAGGCCGCCGATGCAGCCTGGATGGCGAGGCGATCACCGTCTTCGTGGGCGGTGAGCAGCTTTTGATAATGCTCGACGGGGTACTTCGAGTCGATCGGGAGCCAAACAGGCGCCTCGTCGGCCGGGGCGGGAATGCGGACTGCGAACTCGACCATCTCGTTGCTGTTGCCGGCTCCGGTCTTCAAGTTTCTCTGGAATTGATCCGCGGTGAAGAGGCCTTCGATGATGGCGCCGAGTTGAACTTCGCCCCAGGTGCCACGGGTGCGTACGTTGGTCATGACCTTCTTGAGGTCGCCCACGCTGCCGGCGAGCATCTTCATCTCGCCGAGGCCTGCGTGGACCTGCTCCAGCCGCTCGCTCACCAGTTTGAAGGAATCGCCAAGCCTTTGTTCCAGCGTGGCATGCAGCTTCTCGTCGACCGTGCGACGCATCTCCTCCAGTTTTTTGCCGTTGTCCTCCTGGATGGCCGTCAGCCGCTCATTGAGGGTGACGCGCATCTGGTCTGAGCTTTGCTGGTTGGCTGTCGAAACGGCGAGGAGCTTCTGGCTCACCGACTCCTGCAAGGTCGAGAACTGATTGCGAATCTGCGTGCCGTTGACCTCGAGTTGGTCCTTCATAGCCGACGACATCGCCTTGAGCTGCTCGACCACGTCAGCCTTCAGCGACTCCAGCGTTTGGCGAGCCACCGCGCTGAGCGCGTCGAAGCGCTCCTGCATGCGTGTTTCGTAGGCGGCCGCGTTCTCCGCGGCCGCCTGTCGGGACTTGGCTGTCTCGTCGGCCAGCGTGCGCAGCACGGCCGCAAGCTCTTCGCGGAAGGCTGTGAGCGTCTGTGTAGCTTCGGCGCGGCCCGCCGCGGCATCGGTGTTGGCTTGGCCAAGGTGGGCCAGCAACGCCTGGGCCGACTCTTGCAGCCGCGCCGACAACGCCCCTTGCAAGGCCTCGAACCGTGCCGTCATAGATCCGTCCAGGCTGGTCAGACGCTGTTCCACCTTGGTCTCGAACTGGCCGAAGGCTTCCTTCAGCTCGGCACGGGAGCTGCGCGACTCTTCAAGCGCGTTGTTGAGCTGCTCGTTGACCGCAGTGCGGTTGGCGGCCAAGCCCTGGGCAATAGTTTCCTGGAATTCGGTGAAGCGGCTACCCAGCTTCTGGTCCAGGGCGGAAATCCGTCCGTCCAAGCGTTCCTCAAACTTTTGGAACGCGGTCTGGAGATCCACGCGCCCATTCCGCGACTCTTCCAAAGTGCGCCCGAGCTGCTCGTCGAGCGCTTGGCGTGACGACGCGAAGGCGCTAGCCATTTCCTCAGTGAAGGCCTGCAGTCTGCGCTCGACGCTCTGAGACCCGCCTTCGAGACGGCCCTGCCCTTCTACCAGGCGAACGACGCTCTGTTCCAACAGCGTCATCCGGGCGATAAGTTCGGGCGGCATTTCTATTTTTGGCTTGCGCAGCAGCAATACGACGCAAGCGAAAAGCGCCAGCCCGGTCAGGGCGGCGAGGATGTACAGGATCACTTGAGAATCAGTCATGGGTTCGCCCGAGGCGGGCCATCAGGGTCAAGAAGGGGTGCCTCGGTCGGTGCCCACCGACGCGATCCAGCACAAGGTATTCACGAGGCCCATCTGCTCCGGCGTGGAGCACTTGATGGTCATAAGCGCGGGGTTGGCGACGAGCACGGCCAAGGACTTGGCGCGCGAAACGGCTACGTTCAGGCGATTTTTGCTGAACAGGAACTCCATGAAGCGGGGCAGTTCGGCCTCGCTGGAGGTCGTCATCGAGATAAGCACTACCTCGGCTTCCTGCCCCTGGAATTTGTCGACCGTTCCAACCCGCGCTTCCTCAGGCAGCGTATCGCGCAGCAGGTTGACCTGCATGTTGTACGGTGCCACGACGAGGATGTTCTCGGATGTGATCGGGTGCACGCTTCCATCCTCGGCGGTGTAGCGCTGAGACACCAGGTCCTCGTACAGTCGTTTGATGAGATCGGCCTCCGCGGCGCTCTGCTGAGAACAGCCTTCATGGTCCACGGGGGCGAACACGATTCCGGCGGGCTTGAGCAGCGGCTGGGCGTCATCACGGAGCACCAGCACCCGTTTTTCGTTCTTGCCCTCGGGTTCGAGGCGCGAGTCGTAGACCGCGTCCGAAATGAAGCTGCAGACGGCCGGGTGCATGCGCCAGGTCGTCTCCAGGAAGATGCCGCGGTTGGGCGCGATCGTGGCCACGCCGTCCAACAGGTAGTCCAGGGACGAGTCGCCTGATTGGCCCGGATGGACGCCCTTGGTCGGCTGCGAGAGCTGCATTTGGTCGCCCAGCAGCACGAGGTTACGAGCGCTGGTGCCCACGGCGATCAGATTGGCCAGGGACACTTGGCCGGCCTCATCGACGAAGAGATAGTCGAGATATTGATCAGCATCCGGCCGTGAGAAAAGCCAGGCCGTACCCGCCACTAGACGGGCGCCGCAGGAGAACACCTCGTCGTTGTCGTAGATGTTCTCGATGCCATCGCCAAGGTAGGCCGAGTCGTCGTCTTTCGACGACTTCTTAATTCCTTTGAAAGACACGCCCTGCTTCTTGGCCACTTCCACGACCTTTTCCAGCAGGTGGTTGATGGGCCTGTGGGAATTGGACGTGATGCCGACCTTCTTGCCGGCCGCGAGCAGCGCCACGATCACGTGAGAACCGGTGTAGGTCTTGCCGGCGCCTGGCGGCCCCTGGATGAACAGGTAGCTGCTCTGCATGCCCATCACGACGGCCGTGCAGGCCTCGACTGTTGCCTTGCCGGCGATCATGGGCGCATCGGGCTCTTTGCCGGCAATCGACGGCACGTCGCGGCGCAGGACGCTTTCGAGCGCCGGGTACTTGTGGCTGCCGCCGATTACCGTGTCAGCAAAGCGAAAGAGCGCGTCCTGGATCGACTTTGTCTGGATGGGGCTGCCAGGGCCCAAGCTCAGGCGCGTGGGCGGTCGCTCTTTGGACGGGCCGAACTTGATGCGCACGCGCTGCGCTTCGCTGTCCATCTCCAGCTTGTCGAGACCCTCTCGGGTATCGGCCCGCGTGATGCTGCTGCCATGGCGCAACTTCGTCTCTTGGACGGGGTAGAGAAAGGTGTAGACGGTGGACTTTTTCACCGCCTCCGGCGGAAAATCGGGATCTGCCACCAAGCCGGCCAGGCACTCGGGGTCCTCCAGCAACTCGTTCTCGGATAGTTCCATGCGCTGGAACATCGCCCAGTAGTCGGGCTTGTCGGCCCGGCGATGAAAATCAAGAAGCTGGTAGGTGAGTTCACGTGCCGTCTCTTCTGCGGTCCAAGTCAGCCGGTCCTCGGGAAGCGCCCCAACCAAGGCCTGCCGATAAGGCACAAGGCGGGCTTCGGCCTCCGTCAGGGACTCTGACGATGTGGTGGCGCTGTTCGCACCGCCGGCAGGGATTCGAGGCGCGGCCCACGGCACGTCAGCTGGCCGCAGTTTCAGCAGCCAGTCGCGCAACTCCTGCGTAGAACGGACGTCGTCCTCGTTGTACTTCTCGATGGATTGCAGTAGCGCGGGCTCACCGGTTTCCTTCCATCGCTCGTACCAGACAATGCTGGCGCCGGCGTTGGTGACGTCACCCTCGCGTGCCTCCAAATAGAAGTGCTCGATGTTCTTGATGGAGTAGCGCGGCTCCGAGACCATGATGCCTTCGCGCACCACTTGATAGAGGTCAACGAGCACGCCGCGGCGCAGCCAGTTGTCCACCTCTGCCTCGCGCGTTGCATGCAGAGTCATCAGCTTCTTGAGGGCGGTTTCCTCGTACTTGGCATAGTGGTAGACGTGGGCGCCCGGGTAGACTTTCAGGCGGGCCACGACGAAGTCGATGAAGGCCTCAAAGGCGGCGCATTCCTCTTGGCGACTGTGGGCCCAGAAACCCTTGAACTCCCACTTGCCGCCCTCAGAGAAGTACAGGCCGAACAGGTATTCCAGGCCGCCCTCTTCAAGAGGGTCGCCTTCCATATCGAAGAACATGTCCCCGGCGTTCGGCTCAGGCATGCGCAGCAAGCCGCGGTTTGCCTCAACGGGGAGCAGTTCCACGATGGGCTCGCCGGTCCGTCGGGCTTTGTCCTGCAGGAAGGCTTGGTGCCGCAGTTTCTCGAGCGTGCCGGCTTGGATCTTGGGTATCAGCGTGCCTTTGGCCAACTCCCCAAGCTTGGCCATGGTGTCCACGCCCGCGGCCCGGAGCTTGATGATCTGGCCGCGCGCAATGTTGGCGACCTGGTTGAGGTGGTCGTCGGCAAGCCAGCGCTGCTTGCAGATGTCGATCCAGCCGCACAGGTCACAGTGGTTGCATGGCTCCGGATAGGTCGTCTTTCCTTGAGCGTCCATGCGATCAAAGAAGCGCTGCAGCAGCGCCTCGAAGTAGTGGGCGTAGTCCGCGCAGCGATACGTCTTCTGGGAGCGGTCTCCCAGGATGACATGCATGTACAAGGGCGCGGCACCCTGCGCCACGGTCAGCAGCTTCGAATAGAACGACAGCTGCACCAGGAACTTGGCCTTGGCTTTGCTCGCGAGCTTGGTATCCGACACCTCGTAGCTGTAGTCGCCCAAGGCCGACGGCCGGGAGACCTTGATGAGGAAGTCTGCGTAGCCAGCCAGCTCGCCTTGCAGCAGCGTGGCCTGAAATATGACGTCGACGCCGGCGCGCATCGCGTCCAGCGTAGCGGCCACCTTGGCCTCCATACTGTCGTTGCCTTCGGCGATGTCGACGACGTTCAGCCCTTGGTCACGCAAGTGCTGGACGTACGCGCCCTCATGCTCATAGCCCTTCTGCTGGATGAGCTGGGTGGATTCGTCAACTTCAGCTCTCGGCAGTGGCGTCTGAAGATTCTGCAAGTCGAGCGATGTGAGGTGCTCGCACTCGAGGAAATTGACAAGATCAGTTGCGGCGTACAAGCGCCCCGAGCCTCGGTTCTGCATACCCCTCCAATTTTGTAACTATTTTGTTACATAAACTCCGTGCAGTCCAGGGGGAAACGAACACTTCTGGACCGGGAAAACACCGGACAAACATGAATAAGTCGCTGCTAAGCCGGATCGCATCCAGCCGCCGGACAAGCCGGCAAGGTCAGGCTGGGGGAATCGCGTCCGGCCGAGCGTCAGCAGGCTGCCCCACTTTGCAGAAGGTCTACTTGCCGCGCTCCTTGCGCACACCCCTGAAGGGCGTGCCGTCCTGCTTCTGTTCCATGAAGCGGCCATTGCCGGTATCGCGCTTCGTCCAAGTTTCGGTGACCGGGTGTACGTTTGTGAGCGGTCGCGGACGGCGCCGCGTCGGGCGTTGTCGCCGACAGGTGCATTCTTGGCCATGATGGGATCCTTAAACGTTGAGCGTGTGGGTCCAGCCGGGCAAACCGCTGCGGGAGAGGAACTCCACCAAATGCTTGCTGCCGAAGAACTGAATTCGGCCGTTGGCGCTGAATGCCAAAGCGGACTGGTCGATCCGCAACTGGTTCGACCGGGCGCGGGCCGTCAGCTGCTCCAGGAGCTCTAGGTTGGCGCTTGTGGTGCCGCTGCTCGACCGGGCGTCGAAGACCGCGAAATTGATCGAGCCGCCACTAACGGCTGGCTGCCGAAGATGCGCAAAATTGATCTGCATTCCCAACTCCATGCCCACATTACGCAGCAGGCGCGAGGGGAATTTTGAAAGGCCGGTAGTTCACCGAATGAGCTACCAAAAGGCTGACTGATACCCGTAGATTTTTGCTGCGACGCGCAACTGTTCGGCCACCCGCTTCCGAAGATCAGATGGGGCCAGAACCTCGACATCGGCACCGTAGCGAAGCACGTCCATGACGAGCTCCTGGTCCTTCGAGTAGGGCACTTCCAGAACGTAGCTGCCGTCGTCCAGCCACTTAAAGGTCTGCTTCGTGTGCCAGCGTTCCAACGACACGTACTGAGCCCGGGCAGGGTTGAACTTCAACACCGCGCGTTTGTCGGCCATGCCCGCGTAGATGCCATACCCGCCTTGAAAATGTTCGGCCAAAGCCTCCTTATCCACCTCGATAGCCATCTTGTCTGTGACGGTGACATCTTTGATC
>NZ_JAAVVD010000041.1:0-43871 GCF_018449755.1 Variovorax sp. dw_954
GGCCCGGCAGCGGCTTGCCGTCGTCGATGTAGTGCGTGGCGCCCAGCAGCGCCGCGCGGCCCAGGTTGAGCACGCCGCCCAGGGCGTGATGCCAGGGCAGCCAGTCGAGGAACACGGGCGGCTCGTCGCCCTCGGCCAGTCGCCCGAACATGCTCTGGAGGTTGGCCGCGCAGGCTTGCAGGTTGCTGTAGCTGACGGGCACGCCCTTGGGAACGCCCGTCGAGCCGGATGTGAAGAGGATCCTGGCCACGTCTTCGGGCCGGATCGCCGCATGGGCCGCGGCGACCTGGTCGCGCCGTTGCGCTGTGAGATCGGCGTCCGCCAGCGTCTTCCATGCATGCTGATTTCCTGAGGCGCCGTTTACTGCGATCAAGGGCACGCCGGCGCAACCTAGCGCGGCGATGGCGGGCTGGAAGGTCGCGGCGTCCTGCACGAACAAGGCTGCGGGCGGCACCAGTTCGCAAACGCCCTTGAGGCGCGCGAAGTCCTTGCTCAGCAGGGAATAGGCCGGTGACACCGGCGCCACCGGCACGCCGACATACTCCGCCGCCATCAGCAGCACGAGCAGTTCGAGCGAGTTGGGCGACAGCACCACCAGCGGCTTGCCCTGGCCGAGCCCCATGTCGAGCAGGGCCGCGCCCACCGTCTGCACCTGCTGCCACAGCCGACGCCAGGTCAGGCGCTTCCATTCGCCGCTTTGCGCGTCGCGCTCGCAGAAGGCGGGCGCATCACCGCGACGGCTCGCCCAGTGCGGGATGAAGCCGGCGAAGCCGGTGCGGCCTGTCGGCGTCGGCGTGAGCGGCGAACGCAGGATCAGCGAGCCATCCGCGCGCCGTTCGCAGACGGCCTTGCGGATCTCGTACGGCACCGGCCTGTAGCGCACGGGGGCGGGTGCTAGGGCTTCGGGGGCGAGGGCTTCGGTGGCGAAGGTAGTCATGTGTCTTGTCTCCGGAATCTTCTTGATCGACTGGGGCAGCGAGGTCAATCCATGCCCCCGCTGCCATCCCCATCGCGGGACACGCTGGACAAGTCGCGGCGGCAAGCGCGTGCTCGCCGGACTCGCCCAGATTTCGCTGGCGCAGTTACTGCGGCGAGCCGGCCACCGCCACGACCTGGCCGGTGATGTAGTTCGACTCGGGCGTGCAGAACAGGTACACCGCGCCGGCCGCTTCCTCCGGTGTGCCGCCACGGCCCAGCGGGTTGCGCGCCGCATGCGACTTCAGCAACTCGGGGTTCAGGCCCACGCGGATTTCCTTGCCTTCGATATTTACCGTGGCGCCGGCCTTGGCGTCGGCGTTGGTCATGCGGGTGTGGATCAGGCCGAAGGCCACCGCGTTGACGTTGACCCGGAAGCGGCCCCATTCGCGGCTCAGCGCGCGCGTCATGCCGATCACGCCGGCCTTGGCCGACGAGTAGTTCATCTGGCCGGCGTTGCCGTTGAGTGCCGAGGTCGACGAGATGTTGACCACCTTGCGGTAGTTCTCGACGCCCTTTTCCTGGTCGGCCATGGCCTGCGCCTTGATCACCGGGTAGGCCGCGCGCAGGATGCGAAAGGGCGCGGTCAGGTGGCAGTCGAGGATGCCGTACCACTGTTCGTCCGTCATGCGCTGGACCACGTCGTCCCAGGTGAAGCCGGCGTTGTTGACGATGATGTCGATGCCCTTGTAGTTGTCGACCGCGGTCTTGATGAAGCGCTCTGAGAAGTCCGGTGCGCTGACGTTGCCGACGCAGGCCACGGCGTCGGTGCCGTTCTTGCGCAGCAGTTCGACCGTTTCGTTCGCCGGATCGGCGTCGAGGTCATTGATGACGAGGCGCGCGCCCTGGCTGGCGAGCTTCAGTGCGATGGCCTGGCCGATGCCGCGGCCCGAACCGGTGACGAGGGCTACCTTGCCGTCGAGTGTTCCCATGTTGTGTATCTCCGAGTGAAAAATGATTGAGGGGGTTTAGAGCGCGATCACGGCATCGCCAACGATCCTGGTGTCGCCATACTGGTTGCGCGTTTCGATCTCGAGCTTCACGCGCTGCTCGCCTTCGGCTTCGAACTTTTCGACCACGCGGCCGCTGCAGGTGATCTTGTGGCCCAGGTGCGTGATGCCGGTGAAGCGCACGCCGAAGCTGCGGATCTGGCGCTGGTCGACCCACTGCGTCAGCAGCCTGCCGAGGTACGCCATCGACAACATGCCGTGCGCGAACACGTCGACCATGCCGGCCTTGCGGGCGTAGTCGGTGTCGATGTGGATCTGGTTGTGGTCGCCCGAGGCGCCGGCGAACAGGGCCAGCGTGGTGCGGGTGATGGGCGGCAGTTCCAGCACTGGCAGGGTGTCGCCGACGTTGATGGCGTTCGGCGTGTCGAAGGGGGCTTGTCTCTGGTTCATGGCGTATGTGCTCCCGTCGTTCATGCGTTCTTGTGGACCAGCACGCTGCGCAGGTCCGCGACGTGTTCGCCATGCTGGTTGCTGACTTTCGACTCGCGCACCACGAAGCTCAGGGCGCCGCCCTTCTTGTCGTAGATGTCTGCGATGCGCGTATCGAACTGCAGCGTGTCGCCGGCGTAGGCCATGCGGTGGTACTTGAAGGTTTCCTCGCCGTGCAGGATGCGCGAGGTGACGATGCCCAGCTCGTCACGCCAAGCGTTCGAGGGGATCTGGAACTCCAGCGAGAACAGGAAGGTCGGCGGCAACGGGAGGCCGGGATGGCCCGCGTCGCGCGCTGCCGATTCGTCGATGTAGATCGGGTCCGTCTCGCCGATGGACTTGGCGAAGAAGCGAAGCTGGCCCGTCTCGGCCTTGGCCGTGTAGACCGGCAGCTTCATGCCGATGTGCTTCTTGTCGATCATGCTCAGGCCCTCTTGTAGATGGTCACGACGCCCGCGCCGCCGAGGCCGAGGTTGTGTTGCAGGGCGACCTTCGCGTTCGCGACCTGGCGTTGATCGGCCGTGCCGCGCAACTGGTGCGTCAGCTCGTAGCACTGCGCCAGACCCGTGGCGCCGAGCGGGTGGCCCTTGGAGAGCAGGCCGCCCGAGGGGTTGGTGACCCAGCGGCCGCCATAGGTGTTGTCGCCGTCGTTCACCAGCTTCTCGCCTTCGCCTTCACCGCACAGGCCCAGACCTTCGTAGGTGATGAGTTCGTTCTGCGCGAAGCAGTCGTGCAGCTCGATCACGTCGATGTCCTTGGGCCCGACGCCCGCTTGCTCGTAGGCCTGCCTGGCGGCCAGTGCCGTCATGTCGAAGCCGACGACGCGGATCATGTCCTTGGCGTCGTAGGTGCTGGGCAGGTCGGTGGCGAGTGCCTGGCCGGCGATCAGCACGTCGGTGCGCAGGCCGCGCTTGCGCGCGAATGCTTCGGAGACCACGATGGCCGCGGCGCCGCCGCAGGTGGGCGGGCAGGCCATGAGGCGGGTGATGACGCCGTCCCACAGCATCGGCGAGTTCATCACGTCTTCCGTGGTCACGACGTTGCGGAACACGGCCAACGGGTTGTTGGCGGCATGGCGGCTGGCCTTGGCGCGGACCTTGGCGAAGGTCTCCAGCTTGGTGCCGTATTTCTGCATGTGGGCGCGGCCCGCGCCAGCGAACTGGCGGATGGCGGACGGAATCTCGGGATGGCCGACCAGTTCGTCGACAACTTTTGCGGCGCGTTCGAGCGCCGGTGCGCGGTCGTCCCAGCGCGACTTCAGCGCGCCCGGGTTCATCTGCTCGAAGCCGAAGGCGAGGGCGCAATCGACCGCGCCGCTCTGCACCGCCTGACGTGCGAGGTACAGCGCCGACGAGCCCGTGGCGCAGTTGTTGTTGACGTTGAGCACCGGGATGCCCGTCATGCCCACGCGGTACACCGCTTTCTGGCCGCAGGTGGAGTCGCCGTACACATAGCCGGCATAGGCCTGCTGCACGTCGCTGAACTCAAGGCCGGCATCGGCCAGCGCCGCGCGGATGGCTTGCTCGCCCATCACGTCGTAAGGCTCGCTCATGCCGGGCTTCTTGAACTGGATCATGCCGACGCCGGCAACGAAAACCTTGTTTGTCATGTTGTTCCTTGAGTTGGGGTTTAGAGTTTTCTGGAGATCAGCTCGCGCATGACCTCGCTGGTGCCGCCGTAGATTCGCGTGACGCGCGAGTCCACGAAGTCGCGGGCGATCGGGTACTCCAGCATGTAGCCGTAGCCGCCGTGCAGCTGCACCATCTCGTCGAGCGCCTTGCCCAGCGTCTCGGTGGCAAACAGCTTGGCGATGGCCGCCTCTTCCAGCGTGAGGCGGCGGCGCGTGTGCTCGCCGATGTAGTGGTCGATCAGCGTGCGTACGGCCACGGCCTGCGCCTTGATGTCGGCCAGCTTGAACTTGGTGTTCTGAAAGTCCCACACGGTCTGGTCGAAGGCCTTGCGTTCCTTGACGTAGGCGATCGTGTTCTCCAGCGCGCGCTCCAGCCGCGCGGCCGCCGAGACGGCGATCGAGAAGCGTTCCTGCGGCAGCTCGCCCATCAGGTAGGCGAAGCCCTTGCCTTCCTCGCCGAGGCGGTTGGCCACCGGCACGCGCACGTTGTCGAAGAAGAGCTCGGCCGTGTCCTGCGCGTACTGGCCCACCTTGTCCAGCTTGCGGCCACGGCGGAAGCCTTCGCGCGTGGCCTCGACCGCGATCAGGCTGATGCCCTTGGCGCCGGCCTTCGGGTCGGTCTTGCAGACCACGATGACCAGGTCGGCGGTCAGGCCGTTGCTGATGAAGGTCTTGCTGCCGTTGATGACGTAGTCGTCGCCGTCGCGCATGGCGGTGGTCTTCACGGCCTTGAGGTCGCTGCCGGTGCCGGGCTCGGTCATCGCGATGGCCAGGATGATCTCGCCCGAGGCGGCCTTGGGCAGCCACTTCTGCTTCTGTTCCTCGGTGCCGGCGCGCAGGATGTAGGGCGCGATGATGTCCGAGTGCATGCCGAAGGAGGGGCCGCTGACGCCGGAGCGCGCAACCTCTTCGGCGAACACGGCGCAGTGGCCGAAGTCGCCGCCGCCACCGCCGTATTCCTCTGGCAGCGAGGCGCACAGCAGGCCTTCCTTGCCGGCCTTCAGCCAGGTCTCGCGGTCGACCTGGCCCGCCTGGTCCCAGGCGTGCTGGCGCGGCAGGCATTCGCGTTCCAGGAAGCGGCGCACAGTCTCGCGGTACATCTCATGGTCGTCTCGGAAGACGTTGCGGGTCACGTTCACTGGGAGTCTCCTTTTTGGGAACTTGTCTCTGGGGTCTAAGTTATTCGCTGGCAGGGTGGAGGGGACTACCCTGGATGGGGGGCGGGCGTCATTCCCGAGTGCGGTCCCAGTCGTAGGCTGCGGGCTCGCCGCGCAGGAAGCCGGCCACGGCGGCTTCGTGGTAGGGCGTGGTGGAGGCGACGGCCTGGGCGTTGGCCTCCAGCTCGGCCAGCGTCGCGTAGGGTGTCTCGAAGCTCTTGTTGAGCAACGCCTTGGTCAGCCCCATCGCTTCGCGCGGGCCGGCGATGAAGCGGCGGGCAAAGCGCAGCGCCTCGGCCTGCAGCGCGTCGGGCTCGTGCAGCGTGTGGACGAAGCCGAGTTGCTTGCCCTCCGCGGCGCTCACGCGGCGCGCGGTCAGCGCCAGTTCCCTGGCCATCGGCAGGCCGACGGCGCGCGGCAGGAAGTGAAAGGCGCCCAGGTCCGGAATCAGGCCGACCCTGGCGAAGGACATGCAGAAGAAGGCGCGTGTCGAGGCAAGGATGAAGTCCGCCGCCAGCGCAATCGAGAAGCCGGCGCCGGCGGCAGGGCCGTCCACCGCGGCGATCACCGGCATCTCCAGCGAGTGCAGCCGCTCGATCCAGCCGTGGCCGGCCTGGATGCGGCGGCGCATTGCGTCGGCCGTGCGGAATTCGGGGTCGGTGCTGGCCTGCCGCGCCTTCAGGTCGCCGCCGGCGCAGAAGCTGCCGCCGGAGCCGGTGAGCACCAGCGCGCGCACGCTGCGGTCGGCCTCGACATGCCCGAGCATGTCGCCGTAGTCCATCCGCAGCTCGATCGACAGCGCGTTGCGCGCGGCAGGCCGCAGGTGCGTGAACACGGCGATGCCGTCGTCGATCGAGAGCTGCGATTCGCGCAGCGCAATGTTGAGTTCGCTCGGCATGGGATCCTCGTTCCGTGGAGCGGACGATGATCCGGCGCGGCACGGCGGGATGCCCTACCCGGAGTGGGTGGCGTCAGGGCTTACCCCGCTCTCGTGGCCTCCCGTGGCGCTTCAGCTCCGTGACTGTTCCGCATCCCAGCCGAAGTCCCGCACCCGCGCCACCGCTTCATCCCGCCCCGACACGCGCAACTTGCCGTAGATGCGGCTCAGGTACCACTTGACCGTCTCGGGCGAGAGGCCCAGGGCTCGCGCGATCTTCTTGTTGGGCATGGCCTGGGCGAGCAGGCGCAGCACGTCGATCTCGCGCTCGTTGAAGGCGTCCAGCGTGGCCGGCATGGCACCGCGTTCGCTCGCCCTGGCGGCGCCAGGCGGCTGTTCCGGCGGCTTGCGCGTGGCCTGCAGGCGCTCGACATAGAAGGCCAGCACCGAGTCCGGTTGCCAGGTGTGCGCAAGGTCGTCCATCAACTCGAACGCGATCGGGTCCGCATCGACCAGGCTGCGCAGCAGGCCGAGCCTGTGGCCGCGGCGCAAGGCATCGAGCAGCTTCTGCCGCGCCGACTCGTAGCGCCCGAGGCGTGCCTCCACCACTGCGCTCTTGACCAGCAGGTGCGCCACGATGCGCTCCCGTCCGCTCACCTCGCATTGCGCGACCAGGCGTGCGAGCTGCGCTGCCGCGCCTTCCAGGTCGCCGTGCGTCACCGCCATGCGGATGTGCGCGCGCTGCGCCAGTTCGCTGATCTCGCGCGGCGCCCGCGATGTCGATGCCGAATGGCGCGCGTCGACGACATCGAGTTGCGCCAGCGCCGCGTCGGCAGCGGTCGTCTCGCCGAGCAACAGCCGGTAGTGAACCTGTTCCGACAGGCTGTGCGCCAGCAGGCGGTCGATCTTGTGCTTGACGGCGTAATCCTCCAGCCGCTCGAGATGCGCGAAGGTTTCCTGCCGGTTGCCGTCCTGCCAATTGGCTGCGGCCAGCAGCCGGAAGGTGCGCAGCACGGCATCGGGGATGGCGATGCGCTCGATCACGTCGACCTTGCTTTCCAGCAGCGCGCGGGCCTGCCGCGCGTCGTTGAGTTCGTAGAGCACGTCGGCGAGCAGGCCGACCGCGAGGTGATACGCATCGACGCAGCCCCTGCCGCCTTGCGCGGCCTCGGCCAGTACGGCGCGGTAGATGCGCTCGGCCTGCGTCATGCGGCCTTCCAGCGCGTAGCTCATGCCGACCAGGCAGCGCCCGTGAAGGCTGCCGGCGGCAGTGCTGACCAGCGGCGCGCCATCGACCATCTGCGGCGGCGTGTCGAGTTGCACGCTGCGCGCCTTTTCGTACTCGCCCTGCTGGGTGTAGAGCCACGAGAGGATGTTGTTGCGTCCGCCGATCGCGAGGGGATCGGCATCGGGTGGTATGTCCAGCAACTGCGGCAGCATCGCCAGGGCCGCTTCGAGGTCGTCGCGCTGTACGGCCACGGCGGCGCGCAGGGTCGTCACATAGAAGCGCAACGCGCCTTCGGTCTCCGGCAGGTCCTGCGCCAGTTCGTCGAGCGTCTTTCGGCAGGCCTCCATCTCGCGCTGGAACATCTGCGAGCGTGCCATCCACATGCGCATCCGGAAGCTCTGGCGCACCTGCTCCGGCGGCAACTGGCGCAGCAGCGCGATGAACTCGTTGCTTTCTCCGCGCACGATGAGCGATGGGGCGCAGCGGTCGATGAGTTCGGCGGCCTGCGCCGGATCACCGGCCTGAGCGGCATGCCGCACCGCGTCTTCCAGCAAGCCGCGTTCACGGAACCAGGCGAAGGCGCGCGCGTGCACCGCCTGCTGCGTGGCCGCGTCGAGCCTGTTGAAGCGGGCCCGCAGCGTTTCGCGCAGCAGCGGATGCAGGCGGTACCAGGGCTCCGGCTCCCGGCTTTCGACGGGCACCACGAACAGGTCGTCGCTCTCCAGCCGGCCGAGCAGGGCCGAGGCTTGCGCGACGGCACTGGGCGCGCCAAGCAAGGCCGCGCACAGCGATGCGCAGAAGCGGCTGCAGGCTGCGGCGCGCACCAGCGTGTCGAGCTCGTCGGGTGCGAGCTGCGAGAGGACTTCCTGCTCGAAATATTGCGCAAAAGCCTGCGCATCGCGCACCGGCACGCGCGCAAAGGGTTCGCCCGGGGCGGAGCGTCCGGATTCGAGCTGCTTCTTCTTCCAGTCGACAGTGAACAGCCGCAAGCCGGCCACCCAGCCGTCGCTCAGTTCGTGCAGGGTCTTGATGGTCCGCGCATCGATTTCGCCGAGTTGCGCCTTGAGGAACTGGCCGGTCTCGGCGAGGCTGAAGCGCAGGTCGCGCAGGTCCAGTTCCAGCGTCTGCGACTGGCTGCGCAGCCGGTCGAGCGAGAGCCGGGTCTGGCCGCGCGACACCAGCACCAGGTGCAGGTTCGGCGGTGCGTAATCGAGCAACCACTGCAGCGCCTCCTGGATCGCCGGATGGGTGAGCTGATGCAGGTCGTCGAGCACCAGCACCAGGTCGCGCGGATGCGTGGCGATGCCGCGCACCAGCGAGATCACGAGCCGCTCGACCGCATCGGGGTCGGTGCCGAGGCCGGCGTCGCCAAGCTCGGCAGCTTCCCGCACCAGCGCGGGCTCCACCACCGCCACGCTGGCCTGCAGCTCGCCCAGGAAGCGCGAAGGGGTGTTGCAGTCGCCCGTGGCGCTGAGCCATGCGACGTCGAAGCCCAGCGGAACCAGCGCCTTGCGCCACGCGGCGATGAGGGTGGACTTGCCCGAGCCGGTGGGGCCGGTGACCACGATGCAGCGCAGCCTCCGTGCATCGACCAGCCGCGCGAGCAGCTTCTCACGCCCGACGACGCCCACGCCCGAGCGTTGCACGGCTGGCGCGGTGGGGGGCTGCGGCGTGCCCGGAGTGGGGGTCTTGGGCGGCATGAAGTTTGTGGTGCGCCGGGGCGGCCGGGCATTTTGCAGCAGCGGCGGCCACTTTGGGCTGCGCTGTCTTACTACCCGATGGGGGTGAGGACGCCAGCGGACTGGCCTCGACCCCGGGAGACATGCATTTACCCGAACGGGACATGCGCCGAGGAGGGCGCGCCGCGAGCTTCAGCATCGCCAGGTGTCGACGAGGTGGTGCCGGGAGACGCCTTCAGGCATCGCGGGACGCAAGCCGGTCCTCGCGCGGAAGCCCGATTGGAAAGCAGCGTTCCGGCGGTGCTGCGGCACCATCGTCCGCATTGATGGCGCTGCCGATCGGCCAGCACGACACGCGCCCCCGGCCCCAAAAAACTCGTCGCATCGATGGCGAACGTGCCGGGGCCACGCTGTGCGTGTCCATGGCCGATGCGAAGGATGGCGACCTCGATCCAACCGCGCGGGGCGCATGTCCCGCGCCTCGACATCGCGATCAGGCGATGCTGCGCGCCTGCCCTTCCCAGTACGGCTTGCGCAGTTCATTCTTGAGGATCTTGCCCGCCGCCGACAGCGGCAGCGGGTCCTTGCGGAAGTTGAACGAACGGGGCCGCTTGTAGCTCGCGATGAGTTCGGCGCAATGGTTGCCCAGCGTTTCCTCGTCCACCTCGAAGCCATCGCGCAGGCGCAGTTCCGCGTGCACCGCCTCGCCCCACTTCTCGTGCGGAATCCCGATCACCGCGCATTCCAGCACCGCGGGGTGGCGCGAGAGGGCGTTCTCCACCTCGGCCGAGAACACGTTCTCGCCACCCGAGACGATCATGTCCTTCAGGCGGTCGACGATGAAGACGAAGCCTTCCTCGTCCATGTAGCCGGCGTCGCCGCTGCGCAGCCAGCCGTCGACGACGGCCGCGCGGGTCTGCTCTGGCTTGTTCCAGTAGCCCAGCATCACGGTCGCGCCGCGTGCCGCGATCTCGCCGACGGTGCCGCGCGGCACTTCGTTCAACTCGTCGTCGACGATGCGGATCTCCGCTGCCATGCTGGCGCGGCCGGCGGCACGCAGCAGGCGCGCATTGGGGCCCTCGACGGCATGGAACTCGGGGCGCAGCACCACCACGCCGCCGGACATCTCGGTCTGGCCGTAGCCCTGGTAGAGCTGGACATTCGGCAGGCTCTTCATCACGCGGCGCAGCAGCGCTTCGGAGATGGGCGCGGCGCCGTAGATCATCTTGCGCAGCGAGCTCACGTCGGTGGGCACGGCCTGCAGGTAGCGGTCGATGAAGTCGATCATCGTCGGCACCATCAGCGTCATGTTGACCTTTTCCGACGCGATCATGTTGCAGATGAGCGCGGGGTCGAAGCGCGGTGCGACAACGTGCGTGGCACCGGCCGAGGTGTAGCTGAACATCGAGCTCAATGCGGCCAGGTGGAACATGGGCGCCACGTGCAGGAAGACCGTGTCCTGTTCATACGGGCATTCCAGCGCGAAGGCGATGGTCGCCAGCACCAGGTTGTCATGCGACAGCATCACGCCCTTGGGGAATCCCGTGGTGCCGCCGGTATAGATGATGGCGGCCATCGCCTCGCCCTGGCTGGCGCGCTCGGGCAACGGCGCGTGGTCGGCAATCAGCGATTCGAAGGACACGAGGCCAGCTTGCGCATCGTCGCCCATGTAGATGGTGCGGCGCGGATCGAAGCCGGGCAGCTTGCGGGCCAGGTCGACGAAGTCCTGGTCGACCAGGAAGAGGGTGGGCGTGCTGTCCTGCAAGGCGTAGGCGTGCTCGCCGGGCGCCCAGCGCGTGTTGGCCGGCACGACGACGCAGCCGGCCCAGATCACGGCATACACGGTCTCGATGTAGCGGTCGCTGTTCGAGGCCAGCACCATCACGCGCTCGCCGGGCTGCACGCCCATGGCGGCGATGCCGCCGGCCAGGCGCGCGACGCGGTTGGACGTCTCCGACCAGGTGCGGCGGCGCTCGCCATACACGGTGGAAGTGCGGCGCGGGAAGAGTTGCGCCGAGCGGCGCAGGGATTGAGTGATTTGCATGATTTGTCTCCGTTGTAGAAATAAGAAGGGTCAGGTGCCCAGCGCGTCCGCTACGCCGTAGACCTCGAAGCGGGCCTGCACTTCGGCGATGTTGTGGCTGAGGACAGCGAGGTCGTAGGTAGTGCCGTCGCGGTCTTTCACGTGGTCGCGCAGCACCGCTTCGGCGCGGAAGCCGAGTTCCTCGAACACGGCGATGGCCGAGCGCTGGTCGACCGTCATCTGCACGTACAGCTTCTCCAGGCCGAGGCCCAGCGCCAGCGCAAAGCACTCCTGGATCAGCAGGCGCCCGAGGCCGCGGCCGCGCCAGTCGGGCGAGATCATCACGCGCAGCTCGCCCACGTGACGCGACCAGGAACGCGGGTCGGTGACGATGGCGGTGCAGCCGATGAGCTCGCCGTTCGAGCGCGCGGCCAGGCTGGTGATGGTTCCTTCGGCGATCGAGGCGAGCCAGGCGGTGACCACCTTGGGGTGGGTCACGTCGCGCCGCACGAACAGGATGTCGTGCGTCGGCAGCTTCTGGATGAAGCCTGCGACCGCCGCGCCGTCTTCCGGCTTGAGCAGATCGACCTCGACGGTCGTGTTGGCGAGTCGTTGCGTGCGCGGATAGGCGCGGGTGGAGGTGGTGGTGTCGTTCATCATTCGGATCTCTTTCCAAGCCATTGATCGAGTGCCGGCCACATGCGCTTGACCGCATTGGGGCCGGCCACCAGGCTGACGTGGCCGCCCGGCAGGGTGATTTGTTCCTTGTCCTGCGAGCCGGCCTGCGCCACCAGCGGGGCGGCGCATTCGGGCGGCACGAGGTGGTCGTACTGCGCGGTCACGTGCAGCAGCGGCACGGTGATGTTGTGGATGTCGACGGTGCGGCCGCCAACGCGCAGGGTGTTGTCGTAGAGGCTGTTCTTCCAGACCAGTTGCTTGACGGTCTGGCGCAGGTATTCGCCCGCGAGCGGCAAGGTCTCGGCGCCGAAGCGGTCCATCATGCGGTAGCCCTTGACGTACTGGTCGTTCCACATGTTGTCCCACAGGCGCACTTGTGCGGCGACGCGGCTGGTCGGGCGTTGCGCTTCGAATGCGCTCATCACCACCTGCGAGGGCACGTTGCCCAGCGTGTCGACCAGGCGATCCACGTCGAAGTGGCGCTTGTCGGCCATCGACTGGAACAGGGTCATCTTCGACCAGTCGATCGGCGTGGTGAAGCACACGAGGTTCTTCACAGGACCGGCGGGATGCAGTGCCGTATAGATGGTCGCAAGCACGCCGCCCATGCAGTAGCCCACCAGCGTCACGTCCTGTTCGCCCGAGCGTTCCTGCACGCGGCGGATGCAGTCGGGGATGAAGTCGAGCGTGTAGTCCTCGAACTTGAGGCGCTTCTCGTCGAGGGTGGGCGCGTCCCAGTCCATCACGTAGACGTCGTAGCCGCGCTTGAGCAGGAACTCGATCAGGCTCTGGCCCGGGGCCAGGTCGAAGATGTAGCTCTTGTTGGTGGTGGCCATCACCAGCAGCAGCGGCACGCGGTAGACCTCGGCGCTTTGCGGGTGGTAGTGGTAGAGGCCCAGCGTGCCGCGGCGATGCATCAGGGTCCGCGGCGTGGTGCCGACGGCCGGGGCCGGCGAGCCGAGGTATTCGAGACCCTTGAAGCTGCGCTGGATGGCGCGGTCGACCTCGGTGCGCAGGCGCTGGGTGATCGACGGCGCCTCGGGCTTTTCGGCCTTGGCGGTCTTTTCGGTCTTGACGGGTGCGTTCATGCCTTGCCCCTTGCGCTGCGGCGAGCGGGCACGGCGGGCGGCTGCTTCGAGGCAGTCGCCTTCGCACGAACGGGGGTCGAAACGGTCTTAGCCTCCGGGGACGCAACCGGCGCGGCCAACGCGGCGGCAGCCGCCGGCGCCCGCTTGGTGCGGGCGGGACGATGCGCCGGCGCCGGTGGCGGCAGCAGCATGTCCAGCTTGTCTTCGATGCGGCGCATCGTGGCGGCGACAGCCTCCAGTTCGCTGCGGCTCGGCAGGCCCAGTCGCTCGTACAAGCGGGCCAGGTTCTTGTCGAACAGGTGGTGCGTGCCCAACCCGGCGCGCAGGACGATGGCCAGCGCCTGGGAGAAGCGCTCGGACTCCATGTTGCGCGTGGCGTAGCTGTTGAGGCCGCCCTCGAGGCGGTCGATGGCCTCGCGCCGCAGCGCCAGGGGGTCGAGGAGTTGCTTGGGGCTCATGTGGATCTTTCCTTGGGGGGCCGCTCGCGTGCGTCGCGTTGCGGCGAGGATTCATGGGGCTTGCGGGCCTGCATGCAGTGCAGGCTGGCGGTGTGCGGCCAGGTCTGGCGCGCTTCGAGCTCGTTGCCGTGCGCAACGGCGGTCTGGCGCAGGAAGGCGCCCGGCACGAAGCGCGAATCGAGCAGCCTGCGCGCCGCGTGGTCCGTTCTTGCCGAGAGGCGGCCGAGCAGCGTCAGCCAGACGCGCTCCGCCGTGGCCCAGCCGATCAGCGAGGTCATGACCAGTTCGGTCACGGGCCTGAACGCGGCGAACGCGCTGCCGGGGCCGTCGGCGACCTCGATCGTGCGATCCCGCGCGCAGTCGCCGGCGAAGGCATGGTTCAGGGCGATGGCGATGCGATCGAGCGCGTCGCGCCCGGCGTTGATCACCGAATCGAAATTGAGGAAGCCATGGATCTGGCCCGCGTAGTGCAGCAGTTCCACCGGCACGCCGGCGGCGCGCAGGCGTGCCGCGTAGTCCAGGCCGTCATCGCGGATCGGGTCGAAGCCGGCGCTGATGACCAGCGCCGGCGGCAGGCCCCGCAGGTCGGGCTGGCGGCGCGGCGAGAGCCAGGGGTCCTGCGCATCGGTGATGTCCCCGACGTGCGCCATGACGCCGCGCAGCAAGCGCTCGGTGATCAGGTAGCCGCTCGCGTTTTCCACCAGCGAAGGGAATTCCTCCACCAGGTCGGTGGCCGGATAGGCCAGCACCTGCAGCGCCAGCCGGGGGCCGTCGTTGCGCGCGGTGTGCTGCGCCACGGCGGCGCTGATGTTGCCGCCGGCCGAATCCCCGCCGATGGCCAGGCGCGTCGTGTCGATGCCGAGCGTGCCGCCGAACTGCGCGACCCATTCGAGTGCTTCGAGGAAATCTTCGCGGCATGCCGTCAGCGGATGCTCGGGCGCGAGGCGGTAGCCGACCGCGATGACGATGCAATCCGTGGCGAGCGCGATGCTGCGGCAGATCGAATCGGCGGAGTCCAGTCCCCCGACGATGAAGCCGCCGCCGTGGCACCACAGGAAGGCGGGTCGGCGCTCTTTCGACGGCCCCGCGGAGAAGATCCGCAGCTCGATCGGGCCGCCGGGGCCGGGGATGGTCCGCTGGCTCACCGATGCCACCCTCGGCCGCCGGCCCATCGCCAGCGCCATGAGGCGCCAGAGCTTGCGCTGCGTGCCCACCGAGCGATCGGTGATCTGCCCCGGCGCCAGGTTGAACCAGCGCAGGAAGGCGCGGACTTCACGGTCCGGCCGGCCTGCCCGCAGGTTCAGCGGCATGCCGCGCGTGGCGGGGCGATTCGACGATTCGTTGTTCATGGACGAGGATGGCTGTTGGGGAAATGAGGTCTTCATGGCCCGCAGGATGCGCAGGCTTGCGACCACCCGCGCCACCCATGACGGGGGGCGGGCAAATCCGGCTTTACAGGCTCAGGCCCTCACGCCTTCAGGGCTCGATGCGCTTCATCTTCGATGTGTCCATGCGCACCACGCCGAAGGCCATGCCGTAGAGCAGGTTGCCCTGCGAGTCGACTTTCACCGGCGCGTACATGCCGTTGAACATCGGGTTGCTGCCGGTGCGGATGCTCATCACCGTCTTGCCCGTGTCCAGGTCCATGCCGATGTGGTGGCGGTCGCCCCAGCGGCCGGCGAAGTAGCCATCGATGATGGCCATGTGGCTGCCGCCGCTGATCATCGGCACGACCGAGACCGACGACACATCGTCGCGCTTCCATTGCTGGCTCCACGCGTGCTTGCGGTTGTCCCACTTGAAGCCAGCCGCGCCGACGGCAGCGGGACGGGTCGCGCCATTGACCAGGTTGACGTAGTAGCTGTCCTGGCTCAGCAGGGGCTGGTCTTCCCGGGTCACGATGTTGTTGACCACGAAGGCCTGGTCGCCGTAGACACCCACCGACTGCTCCGACTGCACGACGTCCTGGCCCGGGCCCATGTCGACCTCGATCTGGTCGGCGATGCGCGGCGACAGCGTGCCGGGCTTCTGCTTCCAGCCGGCCGGGATGCCGTCGCGCCAGAACGACACCAGGCGCATCTTCTTCGCGCCATCGGTGATGACCACCAGCTTGTCGTCGTCCTTGCCGAAGCCCATGAGCGTGGGCGTCGAACCGGTCCCGTCGCCGATCTTCGGGGCCGGCATCTGCACGCCGCGGTCGTAGTGTGCGGCCCAGGCGCCGCTGGCCTCGTCGTCGTGGATCTTGCCGTTGGCGTCGACCACCAGGCGGTACATGGTGGTGTTCGACGCCACGTACACCGCGCCGCCATTGGCCTCGGGGCCGGTGGCGAAGCTGTTCATGAACTGCTCGTCGGCGCCGGCGGTGGTGTAGATGTCGATGATCTCCAGCGTCTCGCGGTTGAGCGTGACGACCTTGCCGCCCAGCGTGTTGATGACCACGAAGCCGTTGAAGCTCATGCCCAGGCCGAAGGACATGTCGACGGGGATGCGGCTCTTCGCCTTGGCACGGGCGTTGTCGAACAGCGAGGCGGGCAGGGTGATGGCGCGTGCCGGCTTCATGCCCGAGGCCGGGTTCTTCGGGTCTTCCTGCTCGATGCGGAACACCTGGCGGCCGTTGCAGCCGATGAAGGCGTCGTCACGCGTCAGCACGGCGTAGACGGCGCCGTTGGCGACCTGGTCGGTCGATGCGGAGGCCATGCGGTTGGGCTGCGCCTTCATGTAGTCGAGCAGGCCCTTCTCGTCCTTCGCCTCGATGAACTTCTGGACCGCTGCGGCCTGTGCACGGCGCTCTTCGGCGCTCACCGGGGCATAGTTCGGCAGCTTCATCGGGATGTCGCTGCGCGCGATCTCGACCAGCTTGCCGTTCTCGGTCTTCATCTTGCGCAGGCCGAAGCCCGACCACCAGAACTGGAGCTCCTGGCCGGCGACCGTGTCGGTCATCGAGGGCAGGCCGACCGATTCGTTGGGGATCAGTTGCACCGACTCCGGCGTGACCTCGAAGAAGCCGCGCGGCACGGCGATGTCCGTGCTGTCGGAGGCGGCGTCGTCCCAGTGCGTCTGGTTGTTGTACGACTGCGCGAGGTAGGGGTTGTGCTGCTGGGCAAGGGGCTTGGCGGCATGGGCCGACACGGCGGCGAGGGCGGCGACGGCGATGGCCGAGGCAAGGCGGAAACGTGACGTCACGAGAAATCCTTTGAGCGTTGGACAGGTTGCGATATGGGCGCAACCACGTCTCGTGCCGTTGTCTCCAGCCGGGCGAGATTGCGTGGGGGTATGGTCGGGCGGAGGGCCAAAAGAGGGACCACCCCAAGCGGGTGGAGGGGGCGTGCGTTCGATCGGGGAAAACGACTGAACCAAACGATCCTTCACTCAAGAGGTCGCATGGCCGACACGTTGTTGGCGGTGTAATTTGCCGCGTAGGCGAATCTGCCCGTCGGGTCCGATGGCCACTGAGCAGGGCGCGGACTTTGGGTTGAGTCTTGGCCGTGACCGCGTGGCCCGCGCCACTGAAGATCGCGGACATCGCCGCGACCGTACCGGTCACCAGGATTGGGCTCGAAAAGCGTCCTGGTTATTGTCTCGACATGGCATCCTGCCGATAGTCGCTCGGAGTGAGCCCGGTGAGGCGGCGGAACGCGCGGCTGAAATTGCCGGTGTCTGCAAAACCGAGCCGCTGCGCCACCTCACTGACGGTGGCCTTGCTGCCGATGAGCAGTTGGCACGCGACCTCGATGCGGATCTTCTGGGCCAAGTCCCGGAACTGCAGGTTCTCGCGCTTCAGGCCCCGGTCGATGGTGCGCGGCGAGACGTTCATCCGGCGCGCGAGCGCGTCCAGCGTGAGGTGCTGGCCCTGGGACTCGCGCAGCATCATCATGACAAATTCGCCCCATTGCTCGCCAGGACCTGGCGGGCGAAGCCGGGGGCCGCAACGCTCTTCGACCTGCTGCACCACCAGGGGCGCCCACATGGGCAGCGGCTTGTCCAGCATGGCGCTGCTCATCAGCGCGATGACACCAGGCACCGCCGACTCGTCGAACGCAAAGCGCGAAGGCGCCAGCCTGAAGTAGCGCTGGTGGTGCGGCGGCACCGGCATCGACAGCCGGTAGTCGCCGCCACCGGTCTCCGGTCCCACCAGCAACTGCACCTGGTTCTCCAGCGATACCGAAAGCAGCTCCAGGAAGAAGCGCATCGTCTCGAGCGGCAGCGCGGTGACGGGACTGAACACCACTTCGCCGACCTGCCCGCGGCGTTTGTAGCTCATGGTGAACAGCTCGTTCATCAGGTGGTAGTAGCGGCAGGCCAACTGGATCGCATGCTCGAGGTTGCGGCAACTGATCAGGCCATAGCCCAGGATGTCGTGCGAGTTGAGCTTGACCAGGCGGCCTATCTCGAAGCCCAGGTCCGTGCGGCCGGTGAGGCGGCGCATCGACACCAGCAGATCGTTGACCTGCGCCGGCAGCAAGCGCGTGTCCGGCCGCTCGAAGTTCGTGCGGTCGATGTGCGCGCAGCGCAGCACCTCGTCGATGTCCACGCCTGTTTCCGCCAGCGAATTGCACAGCTGCACGAAGTAGCGGGCAGGCACCGTCACCCCGTTGGCCGGGGGAGCTCGGCGATGCATCGCGGGGTCGGGGTTATCACTCATGTGTCGGAAAGTGACAAACAGATGTCAGCGTTTGATAGCGCGCGAATTCGGCGACTTTCCGATCATTGGTGCCAGCCAACGCGGCAAAGCCTGCTTGCAAATGCTACGCCACCTTCCACGAACTTCAATGCCGGACCAACCCATGCTGCACGAGCAGATCCTCACCAGCGTCATCGACGACGAATCGGTGCCGTGGATTCCCTTCGCACCGTATGCGGACAACGTCCTGCTGAAGTACTTCAGGCTGGACCCGGTCCGCGGCGAAATGATCGTGATGATGAAGATGCCCGCCGGCATCCGCATGCCCAGGCACCACCACTCGGGCACCGTGATCGCCTACACGCTCGAGGGCCGCTGGAAGTACCTGGAGCACGACTGGATCGCGGGCCCCGGCAGCGTCGTCTACGAGACCGCCGCTTCCAGCCACACGCCGCAGGCCCAGCCGGGTCATGGCGACGTCGTCCTGCTGACGATCGTGACCGGCGACCTGGTCTTCCTCGACGAGAACGACAAGGTGATCGCGATGGAGAACTGGAAGACCAGCCTGGGGCGCTACCTGACCTTTTGCAGGAACGCATCCATCACCCCCAGGGACCTCACGGCCTTCGGCTGAGGCCGCCGCACAAGAGCACCGGACCTTTCTTTCACAAGCCCTGCAACCACCACGGGACTCGCGTCCCGCTTCCAACAACAAGACCCGAGGAGTATTTTCATGCCCCACCCAGATACACGCCAGTTCGAGGCAACCCGTCGGCTCTCAGCCGTGGCGAGCGCGGCGCTTTCCTTCCTTCTGTTCGCGTCGGCTTCCCATGCAGCGGAGATCGATGTCGGAAATCCGGACCTCAGCATTCGCTGGGACAACACGCTGCGCTACAACGTGGGGGTGCGCACGCAGGCGCAGGATCCGGCGATCCTGGGCAACCCGAACCTGGACGACGGCGACCGCAACTTCAAGAAGGGTTCGCTGATCGCCAACCGGATCGACCTGCTGAGCGAGTTCGACGTGGTGTACCAGAAGAAGTACGGCTTCCGCGTGAGCGGCGCGGCCTGGTACGACGATGCCTACAGCCACCTGGACAACCGCAACAACGCCACCGCCAACACGCTGCGCTACGGCGTGCCCACCGCGGGCGCGCTGTCCGACTACACCTCGCGCTATGCCAAGGGCCCCTCGGGCGAACTGCTCGATGCCTTCGTGTTCGGCAATGCCACCTTCGGCGAGACCGACGTGAACCTGCGTCTGGGCAAGACCACGGTGTACTGGGGCGAGAGCCTGTTGGGCGGCGGCGCGATCCACGGCATCAGCTACGGCCAGTACTCGCTCGACCTTTGGAAGGCCTATGCCACGCCGGGCATCGAGGCCAAGGAGATCTATCGCCCGCGCAACTCGATGACCCTGCAGGTGCAACCAACGCCCACGCTGTCGCTGTCGGCCCAGACCTTCTTCGATTGGGAAAGCGTTCGCTACCCGGAGTCGGGCAGCTACCTGACGGTGAACGACGCGCTGCTTCACGGCGGCGACTCTCTCATCGCCGGTCCCGGCCAGCGCGCGCTGCAGACCGAGGGCGGCGACCCGAAGAAGACCGGTGACTTCGGCTTCGCGGCACGCTGGAGCCCCGAGTGGCTGGACGGCACCGCCGGCGCCTACGCGCGACGCACCGCGGACATCCAGCCGCAACTGGCCCTGGTGCCTGCCGTCGCTGGCGGCGTGCCCGCGGCAGCATGCGCCAAGGCCGGCCTGCGCGCCATAGGCCCGACGACCTGCTACGTCAACCCTGCCGCAGCCACGCTGCCCATGATCCAGGCCGGCTATGTCGGCCAGTACCAGGCCTTCTACGGCCGCGACATCGACATTTTCGGCCTGAGCCTGGCAAAGAACGTCGCCGGCATCAGCGTGGGCGCCGAGCTCAGCTACCGCCACAACATGCCGTTGCAGAGCGTGCCGGTGACGGTGCTGCCGGCGGCGCTGGTGAATCCCGCGTCAGGCGCGGTCTCGCTGGCACAACTGGCCCAGTTCGGCGGCGACGCGCCGGGTGCGCGCGGCAATACCGTGCATGGCGTCTTCAACCTGCTGGGGGTCGTCTCCAAGACCGCGCTGTTCGACTCTGCCTCCTGGAATGCCGAACTGGTGTGGAACCGCTGGACCAGCGTGAGCCAGAACCCCGGCGCCTTCAAGGGCAGTGCGGCCTATGCAGCGAACCCCGCCAATGTCGACGCGGTGACCCGCGACTTCTTCGGCCTGGGCCTGAACTTCACGCCGACCTGGTATCAGGTGTTCCCGAGCGTCGATATTTCCATGCCGCTGAGCTGGGCTGCCGGCCTGTCGGGCAATTCGGCCGTCACCTCGGGCGGCAACAAGGGCGCCGGTTCCTTCGGCATCGGCATCACCGCCGACGTGCGCTCCAAGTACAGCTTCAGCCTGCGCTATGTGGGCTTCTACGGCAACTACAGCACCACGCCGACGGGTGCCCTCAACGTCGCGCAAGGCACCAGCGCGTCGCTCGCCGACCGCGGCCACGTGCTTTTCACCTTCAAGACGACCTTCTGAGTCGGTTCCTTCTACTTCCACGGAGACACACATCATGAAAACCCGCACCCTCTTTGCCGGCGCGCTGCTCGCGCTGGCCGCCCAGGCCACCCTGGCCGCCGTCAGCGCCGACGAGGCCAAGAAGCTCGGCAGCACGCTCACGCCCACTGGCGCCGAGCGTGCCGGCAGCGCCGACAAGTCCATCCCCGAATACACCGGTGGGCTGACCACGCCGCCCGCCGGCTACCAGAAGGGCTCGGGCATCCGCCCCGACCCCTATGAAGCCGAGAAGCCCCTGTTCTCCATCACCGGCCAGAACATGGGCCAGTACGAGGCAAAGCTCACCGCCGGCACCAGGGAACTGCTGAAGAAGTACCCCAGCATGCGTGTGGACGTGTACCCCTCGCACCGCTCGGTCGCCTTCCCGAAGTACGTGGTCGACAACACGGTGAAGAACGCCACCTCGGTCAAGACCACCGATGATGGCGTGGGCCTGGAAGGCACCTTCGCCGGCATCCCGTTCCCGATCCCCAAGACCGGCAACGAGGTGATGTGGAACCACCTGCTGCGCTACACCGGCCAGAGCTACTACACGCAGTACGACTCGATCAACGTGGATTCGTCGGGCAAGGCCGTGCTGGCCACCACCGGGCAGATCTACATGGACTACCCGTACTACGACCCCAAGCGCAGCGGCCCGTCGGCGGAGAACGACATCTACTTCCGCACCAAGATCGCCTACACCGCACCGGCGCGCCGTGCCGGCGAGGCCCTGCTGGTCCAGGACTACATCAACCCGATGAAGAACGGCCGCCGCGCCTGGCAGTACCTGCCCGGCCAGCGTCGCGTGAAGCTGGCACCGGACATCGCCTACGACACGCCAAACCCCGGCGCGGCCGGTGCCTCCACCTACGACGACGCCTGGGTCTTCAACGGCGCGATGGACCGCTATGACTTCAAGCTGGTGGGCAAGAAGGAGATGCTGGTCCCCTACAACGCCTTCAAGCTGGTCTATGCCAAGGACCCGTATGCGGTGACCACGCCCAACCATATCAACCCCGACTTCGTGCGCTGGGAAGCGCACCGGGTGTGGGTGGTGGAGGCCACGCTGAAGGCCGACAAGCGCCACATCTACGCCAAGCGCACCTTCTACGTCGACGAGGACAGCTGGGTCGCCGTGGCCGCGGACATGTACGACGCCCGTGGCCAGCTCTACCGCGCCGGCTTCGTCTACACCAACCCTGCCTACGAGCTGCCGGCACCTGCCGCGATGGGCCAGTCCTTCCACGACTTCACCAGCGGCAGCTACAACATGATCGGCCTGCTGGGCGCCTACGACGTCGGCGTGAAGTTCATGGATCCGCTGTCGGCCAACGCCTGGTCCGCCGATGCGCTGGCCGGCGCCGGCGTGCGCTGAGGCGGGAGCGATCATGCAACGCAGAAGCGTGCTGCTGGCCGCGCTGGCCGCCGCCAGTAGCACCGCAGTCCGGGCGGTCGAGGTGTCCGAGCGGCCGGCGCGCCTGAGCGCACTGGCGTCCCGGCGGCTCGTCACCGGGATTGCGCGCGCCGACGGCCTGCTGGTCGCCGTCGGCCAGCGCGGCCACATCGTGGTCTCCTCCGATGGCGGCCAGACCTGGGCCCAGGCGACGGTGCCGGTGAGCAGCGACTTGACCGCAGTGCGCTTCGTCGATGCCAAGGTGGGCTACGTCACGGGCCATGACGGGCTGGTGCTGGGCACGCGCGATGGCGCCCGCAGCTGGATCCGCCTGCTTGATGGCCGGAGGGCCAACACGCTGGTGCTTGAGCAGATGAAAACGCGGGCCGCTGCCGCGGACGCTTCCGAGCAGGACCGCAAGCTGCTCGGCGAAGCGCAACGCAACCAGGAGGCCGGGCCCGACAAGCCCTTCCTCGACCTGCATTTCTCCAATGCCGACGAGGGCTTCGTGGTGGGCGCCTACGGCCTGGTCATGCACACCGCCGATGGCGGTCGCAACTGGACCTCCTGGTATGACCGCGTCGACAACCCGCAACTGCTCAACCTCTATGCGGTCTGCGCCTTCCAGGGCAGCCACTACATCGCGGGCGAGGGCGGGCTGCTGCTCAAGCTCGATCGCGACGGCAAGCGCTTCCGTGCGCTCGCCTCGCCCTACAAGGGCAGCTTCTTCGGCATCGTGGCCACCAGCGCGGGCGTGCTGGCCTACGGCATGCGCGGCAACGCCTTCCTGAGCGAGGACGAAGGCGCGAGCTGGAAGCCGGTGCGCAGCGGCCTCGCCGCCAGCATCGTCGCCAGCGCCGTCCATGGTGTCGACGCCGACGGCACGCTGGCACTGGTCGATCAGGGCGGCGGCATCGTCGTCAGCGGCGACGGTGGCCGCAACTTCGCGAGCGCGCCAATCCGCTCGCCCATGGCGCTGGCCGCAGTGGCCTTCAGCGCCAAGACCCAACTCGTCGTGGGCGGTCCCGCCGGCCTGCGCACCATCGAGCTGACACCCAAGGACAAGCCATGACCCCCTCCACCACCCAAGAGCAGATGCCGGTGGTGCGCGAGCTCGCCGACTTCCCGCGCAACTCGGGCAACTGGCTCGAGCGCGCCGTCTTCAACCATCGCCTGCTCGTCACACTGGCCTGCCTCGTCGCCACGCTGGTGCTGGGCTTCCTGGCCACGCGCGTGTCGCTCAACGCCAGCTTCGACAAGATGATCCCGGTGGGTCATCCCTACATCCAGAACTACCTGCAGAACCGCAGCGAGCTGCGCGGCATGGGCAACACGCTGCGAGTGGTGGTGGAAAGCGAGAAGGGCGACATCTTCGATGCGCGCTACCTCGATGCGCTCAAGCACATCAACGACGACTTGTTCCTCATGCAGGGCGTGGACCGCGCCTGGGTCAAGTCGCTGTGGACCCCGGCCACGCGCTGGACCGAGGTGACCGAAGAAGGCTTCCAGGGCGGCCCGGTGATGCCCGACAACTTCGACGGCAAGGCCACCAGCGTCGACAAGCTCAAGCTCAATGTGGCGCGCGCCGGCCTGGTCGGCAGCCTGGTGGCCAACGACTTCAAGTCCAGCGCCATCGTGGCGCCATTGCTGGACGGCGGCAAGGACGGCCGGCTCGACTACTGGCGCCTGTCGCACGACATCGAGACGCAGATCCGCGACAAGTACGAGAAGGGCACGGCCGCCGATGGCCAGCCCTGGGGCGTGAAGGTGCACGTGATCGGCTTTGCCAAGATCATCGGCGACCTGCTCGATGGTCTGGTGCAGGTGATGGCTTATTTCGGCATCGCCACGCTGATCGCCGGCCTGCTGCTGTACGGCTACACGCGCTGCCTGCGCAGCACCGCCATGGTGTTGGCCTGCTCGCTGATCGCGGTGCTGTGGCAGGTGGGGCTGGTGCAGCTGGTGGGGCTGGAGCTGGACCCGTACTCCATGCTGGTGCCCTTCCTGGTGTTCGCCATCGGCGTGAGCCATGGCGCGCAGAAGATGAACGGCATCATGCAGGACATCGGCCGCGGCACGCACCGGCTGGTGGCCGCGCGCTACACCTTCCGGCGCCTGTTCCTGGCCGGCGTCACGGCATTGCTGGCGGACGCGGTGGGCTTCGGCGTGCTGATGCTGATCCCGATCCCGGTGATCCGCGAACTCGCGCTCACGGCCAGCATCGGTGTCGCGGTGCTGATCTTCACCAACCTGCTGCTGCTGCCGGTGCTGCTGTCATACGTGGGCGTGAGCCCGAAGGCGGCCGCGCGCAGCCTGCAGGTGGAGCAGGCCCAAGCGGCGGGGCAGGGCGGACGCCTGTGGGCCGTGCTGGACAACTTCGCGGCCAGGCGCAGTTGGGCGCTGGCCGCGGTGCTGGGCTCGCTCGCGCTTGGCGTCGTGGGCTTCGCCATCAGCCTCAAGCTGCAGGTGGGCGACCTCGACCCGGGCGCACCGGAGCTGCGCCCCGACTCGCGCTACAACCGCGACAACGCCTACGTGGCGAAGAACTATTCACTCTCGAGCGACCTGTTCGCCGTGATCGTCAAGACGCCCAAGGAAGGCTGCCTGAAGTACGCCACGCTGGAGCACGTGGACCGCCTGGCCTGGGAGCTGCAGCAGCTGCCCGAGGTGCGAACGACGGTTTCGCTCACGGACGTGGTGCGCCAGATCACCGCCGGTTCCTTCGAGGGCAACCCCAAGTGGCAGACCATCTCGCGCAACCAGGACATCCTGAACTACGGCGCGCAGCAGGCCACGGTGAACAACCCCGAGATGTTCAACGTCGAGTGCTCGGTGATGCCACTGGTGGCCTACCTGAGCGACCACAAGGCGGCCACCCTGCAGAAGGTGCTGCGCGTGGTGGAGGACTTCGTGAAGGCCAACCCGACCGACCCGGCGCTGGTGCAGGTGCTGCCCGCGGCGGGCTCCGCGGGCATCGAGGCGGCCACCAACATCGTGGTGCACGAGGCCAACCGCACCATGCTGTTCTACGTGTACGCGGCGGTCATCGCGCTGTGCTTCCTGACCTTCCGCTCCTGGCGCGCGGTGCTGGTGGCGGTGATCCCGCTGGTCCTCACCTCGATCCTTTGCGAGGCGCTGATGGTATGGCTGGGCATCGGCGTGAAGGTGGCCACATTGCCGGTGATCGCGCTGGGCGTGGGCATCGGGGTGGACTATGCGCTGTACCTGCTGAGCGTGCAGCTCGCCGGGCAGCGTCGCGGCCTCACCTTGGCCAAGGCGTATGCCGAAGCGGTGACCTTCACCGGTCGCGTGGTGGCGCTGGTCGGCGTGACCCTGGCCGCGGGCGTCATCACCTGGGCTTTCTCGCCCATCAAGTTCCAGGCCGACATGGGCATCCTGCTGACCTTCATGTTCGTCTGGAACATGGTCGGCGCGCTGGTGCTGATCCCGGCCCTGTCGCACTTCCTCTTGAATGACCGGCATTTCAAGCCGGTTCCCTCTGCAACCACCGCCGGCGCCGATCTCGCGGCGACGCCGGCCTGACAAGAACCCATCAAGGAACGACGATGAACGGACTCATGATGCAGCAGCCGCTGCTGATCTCCTCACTTCTGATCCATGCCGAGCGGCACCACGGCGAGCAGGAAATCGTCTCGCGCCGCGTCGAAGGCGACATCCACCGCTACACCTTTGCCGACTTGGCCGCGCGCTCGCGGCGCATGGCCAATGCGCTGGTGTCGCTGGGCGTGAAGCCCTCCGATCGCGTCGGCACGCTGGCCTGGAACGGCCACCGGCACATGGAGCTGTACTACGCGGTGTCCGGCTCCGGCGCGGTGCTGCACACGCTCAATCCCCGCCTGCACGCGGACCAGGTGGTGTGGATCGCCGACCATGCCGAGGACCAGGTGCTGTTCTTCGACCTGAGCTTCCTGCCGCTGGTGGAGGCCATTGCACCGCGCGTCAAGACCATCCGCCATTTCGTGGCGATGACAGACCGCGCGCACATGCCGGCGCAAAGCAGCATCCCCGCACTGCTGTGCTATGAGGACCTGATCGCTGACGCCAGCGACACGTTCGCCTGGCCCGAGTTCGACGAGAACACCGCCTCGTCGCTTTGCTACACCTCGGGCACCACGGGCAATCCCAAGGGCGTGCTCTACAGCCACCGTTCGACTCTCCTGCACACCTTCGCCGCGGCGCTTCCCGATGCCCTGAACTGTGCGGCGAGCGATGTGATCCTGCCGGTGGTGCCGATGTTCCATGTCAACGCCTGGGGGTTGCCGTACGTCGCCTGCATGGTGGGCGCCAAGCTGGTGTACCCGGGCCCGGCACTGGATGGCAAATCGCTGCACGAGCTCTTCGAGAGCGAGGGCGTCACCCTGTCGGCGGGCGTGCCCACGGTCTGGCAGGGCTTGCTCGCGCATGTGGAATCGAACGACTTGAAGTTCAGCACCATGCGCCGCACCATCATCGGCGGCTCGGCCTGCCCGCCCGCCATGATGCGAACCTTCCAGGAGCGCCACGGTGTGGCCGTTCTGCACGCCTGGGGCATGACCGAGCTCAGCCCCATCGGCACCGTGTGCAGCTTCAAGCCTGCGCAACGCGCGCTGTCCGAGCACGGGCGCTACGCGGTGCAGGCCAAGCAGGGCCGGGCCGTCTTCGGCATCGACATGAAGATCGTCGGCGAGGACGGCCATGAATTGCCCTGGGACGGCCAGTCCAGTGGCGACCTGTACGTGCGCGGGCCCTGGGTGGTGGGGCACTACTTCCGCATGGCGGACAAGTCGCCGCTGGTCGTGACGGGCAACAAGGGCTGGTTCCCCACCGGCGACGTCGCGACCATCGACCCCCTCGGCACCATGCAGATCACCGACCGCAGCAAGGACGTGATCAAGTCCGGCGGCGAATGGATCGGCTCGATCGACCTGGAGAACGTCGCCATGGCGCACCCGCAGGTGGCGATGGCGGCCTGCATCGCGGTGGCCCACCCGAAGTGGGACGAGCGGCCGCTGCTGGTCGTGGTGAAGAAGCCGGACCAGACCCTGACGCGCGAGGAACTGCTGGCCTTCTACGACGGCAAGATCGCCAGGTGGTGGACGCCCGACGACGTGGTCTTCGTCGATGCCATCCCGCTGGGTGCCACCGGCAAGATGCTCAAGAACAAGCTGCGCGAGCAGTTCAAGGAGCACAGGCTGCCGACCGCCTGAGCGCTGACGCCCTCAGGCGACAGCGTCTTCGTCGATCACCAGCCCCATCATCCGCGCCCGGTCGACGGCATGCCGCCGCGAGCCGGCCGACAGCTTGGCGAAGAGATTTTTCAGGTGCCACTTGACGGTCTCGTCGCCGACGTCCATGGCCTTGGCGATGTGCTTGTTGGAGTGGCCGGCCGCGACCAGGCGCAGCACCTCGGCTTCCTTGGGTGTGAGCAAGCCGCCCGGGCTCGCCGCGGGCTTGCGGGGCGGCGTGTGCGCGGGCGGTAGCGCGGTTGACGCGGCGGCCGGCGCCTGGCGCGCATCGGCGGCCTCGAGTCTCCGGCGCAGCGCGAGGACCGCCGGATGGGCTTCTTCCACGAGCCGCAGGCAGCCACGCATCGCGCCGATGCTCAGCGCTTCCGCAAGCAGGGGCAGCGCCCGCTCCGATCCCGCCAGCTCGGCCGCGACCGCGCGCAAGGCCTGGACCGTGACCGCCTCGCGCGCGAAGTTGGCGGCGCGCGCCAGCTCGGCCGCGTCCGAAAGTTCAGCCTGCGCGCTGGCGCCGTCGAATCGCGCGATGGCCAGCAGCGCGCGTGCGAGCGCGCAGCGCAGCTTGTACTCGCGCAGGAAGGGCAGGTACTCGGGCCCCTCGAAGGTGGGCGCCAGCGCCTCGAGGGTCGGCATCAGCGCCGTCGCCGATTCGACGTGTCCCTTGCATGCGTGCAGGTGGATGCGCATCGCCAGACCCGCAAGCACCAGCCGCGGCATGGACCGGGCACGCCCGTCGGCCTCCATGCTGCCCAGCACCCCCAGCGCGCGGCGTTCGTCGCCCTGCGCGGCCGCGAGCCTTACCCGCGTTTCATAGGCGAGCAGGATCGCGTCGGGAAACACGAAGCGCTCCATCACGTCCACCCGATGGGCGAGCAGGGCCTCGGCGCGCGCGACCTCGTCGCGTTCCAGCAGCGCCGCCGCCATGCCAACGGCGTGCAGGCACGCGACGGTGCTGCGCCGGCCCTGGGTCCGCTCCGCATGCGCGAGCGGGCCCTGCAGCAGTTCCTCCACGCGGATCGGGTCGCCCTCGCGCAGCAGGGCCACCGCCAGGTAGAGCCGGGAGATCGAGAACACCAGCGCCAGCGTGCGGTTGTCGGCGGCCTCGGGGGCGGGGCTGGTGTCCATGGCATGCACCTGCGCGAGCTCGCCACTGGCCACCGCTACCACTGCGCAGGTGTTGAAGTAGGACTGCCGGTGAACCGGGTCGACCACGTAGTCCGGCAGCGTCGGCCAGCGCGCCATGATGGCCGGGATCAGCCCGATCCGGTCCGCGCAGGCCTCGGCGCAGGATGCGACCAGCGCGGCCATGAAAGTCATGGCGGGTTCGGTCGATGGATCGCGCAGGACCTCGTCCGCCGTCCGGCGCGCTTCGTCGGGACGATTGCCGAGTGCCATGACCCAGGCTCCGATCAGCCGGAGCTGGACGTTGTCGGCCAGCGTTTCCGGCGCCAAGTGGGGGATCCATTGCAGCGCTTCCGCGAGGTCGCCGCTGGTGGCCACCGACCACAGGCCTTGGCTCGCGCAAGCCTGGGCGAGCGGCTCGTCCTTTGCCGCGAGCGCGTGCCGCGCTGCGTCCGGAAAGAACCGGCGCTGCGCCAGCCACTGGGCGGCGCGCAGGTGCAGTTGCGTTCTTTCCGCCTCGGGAAGCTGCTCGAAGCGGCCCAGCAGGAAGTCGCGCGCGAGCGCGTGCAGCCGCATCCACCCTTGCGCCTCGGTCACGGTGAAGATCGGCGTGTCCGCCATCATCTGCTCCAGCCATGGCGCCGCCATCGGGCTGCCCGTGGTCGCTTCGCACAGTTCGCGCGACAGGGGGTCGAGGATCGCGATGCGCGTCAGGAAGGCTGCGACGGCTTCGGGAAGGTGGTCGAGCAGCGATTCGATGAAGTAGCGCTCGAGGTCGCCGCTGCGGGCCGACAGCGCCAGCACGGCGGTGTGGTAGTGCGGCGAGCGCTCGATCGCCGCGGCCGCCAGCTGAAGTCCGATCGGCCAACCCTCGGTCATCTCGTGCAGCCTGACGCAGTCGTCGAGCTCGAGGCGCTTGCCGAAGCGCTTGCGCAGCAGGGCGACGGCATCGTCGAGGTCCAGGCGCAGGTCGTCGACGGTGACGCGGGCGCATTCGCCGCGGGCGGTGAGCTCGACGGTGGGCAGCACCAGCGGCACGCGCGTGCCGAGAACCACAGTCAGGTTGGCCGGCGCGTTCATGAGCAGGTAGGCCAGCGCGTCACGCGCCGTCTCCCGCGGCAGGTTCTCGCCGTCGTCAAGGACGATCACGGTGGGCGCGGCCAGGCTGGCAATCTCCGATAGCACCGCGGTCAGCGCATCGAGCGCGCGCTCGGGGTCGTCCCCGTATTCGAGCGCGATGCGGTCGAAGCTGGCGCGGCCGCTGGCGCTGCGCATCGCCTGGGCCAGCACCCGGGCAAAGCGGATCGGGCCGTCCTGCGCATCGAGCGTCGCCCAGGTCACGAGCGCACCGCGCTCGAGCCAGAGCAAGCGCCACTGAACGAGCAGCGTGGACTTGCCGAATCCGCCCGGCGCGCACACCTCGATGAACGCGCGTTCGCGCACCTCGTCCCACAGCTGGGCCAGCCGAGGACGCGCGATCACCATGCGATGGGCGCGTGGCGGCGTTGTCTTCAGGACGATGCGGTCTTGGTCCATCGTTGCCGGGGCGGCTGCGCTGCCGAGGCCTCCTGCGGATGCTGTAAGGGCGCCGAGCGTACCGCGAAATCGCCAGCTCAGCGCAGTCTTCGGGGCCGCCCGGCCCCCCCCGTGCTTGGGGGGGCGAGCGCCGCGGGGCGCGGATACCTTCGGGGCTTCCCATGGAGGACTGGCTCCCCCGAAAGGCAAGCATGAATTTTGAACGCGTGGACACCAGCCTCATGGACGACGACGCGTACCCGTGGATGCCGTTCGCACCGTACAGCGACCGCGTCGAGGTCAAGTACTTCCGGGCCGACCCCATCCGCGGCGAGACCATCGCCCTGCTCAAGGTGCCGCCCGGCATTTCGCTGCCGACGCACCACAACACCGGCACCGTCATCGTCTACACGGTGCAGGGCAGGTGGCGCCACCTGGAAACCGAGTGGGTCGCCGGCCCCGGCAGCGTGGTGTTCGAGCCGGCGTCGTCGCGCCACACCCCGCAGGCCATTGCCGGCCAGCAGGGGGATGTGATCGTCCTGAACGTGATCGTCGGGGAGACGCACTACCTCGACGCCCTGGGCAACACCGTCGCCATCGAGAACTGGAAGACCGCGGTGAATCGCTACATCGCCCATTGCAAGGCGCAGGGCCTCCCGCCCAAGGACCTCACCAGCTTCGCCGGCTGATGCACCCTCCCCCCCGGGCTGGGGGGGGTCGAAAAATCCCCAAAACCTAAAGTTCACCCAACCGCTCAATGTCGAGCGCAACAACCCCAGGAGACCCCACATGAGTTCCATCGGCTTCGATCCCAAGTACCTGCAAGGCGGAGACACGCCCTGGCTGCCCTTCACCCCCTACAACGCCGACGTCGGCATCAAGCTGCTGCACGTCGACCAGTCGCGCGGCGAGATGGCCCTGCTGATGCGCGTGCCCGCCGGCACCTTCCTCGGCGCGCACAACCACCGCGGCCGCGTGGTGCTCTACACGATCCAGGGCGGCTGGCGCTACATGGAGCACGACTGGGTCGCGCGTGCCGGCGACTTCGTGTATGAGACTGCCGGCTCGCGCCACAGCTTCCAGGGCGAGGCGGGCGACGACGCACTGCTGTTCGTGCTGCTCGACGGTTCGCTGGAGTTTCTCGACGAGGCCGGCAACGTCGCCGCGATCGAGGACTGGCGCTCGATGCTGGAACGCCTGAACGCGCACTGCGAGGAGACGAACATGCCGGTGCCCGAGCTCTCGGAGTTTCCCCAGGCGACGCACGCCTGATCCCGTCCAACGCCGGAGACACGAAATGAACACACAGGCAATGAGCGGTCGCCGCATCGCCGGCTGGGCTGGCCTTCTGGCGGCGCCGCTGGGACTCTTCAACATCGCCACCTTCCTGTCGGTGACCAACGGGAACACGGAGGCGCTTCTCGATCCGGCCTATGCGCTGGCCCTGCCGGCCTCGGCGCAGGCGGTCTTCACGGCCAGCATGGTCGCCGACACGCTCGGCTTCTATCTGTTGCCGGCGATGCTGGGCGGCTACCTGGCGACCTGCCTGCCCGCCGCGCACCGTGCTCGCGCAGCGCTCGCCTCGCCGTGCCTGCTGGTCTTCGCGGTCCTCGGCATCCTGGGCGCGCTGCTGCAGATGGCGGCCCTGCCGGCCCTCGCCGCGGCCCACGCTGCGGGCATGCCAGGCGCGGAGGCTGCCTGGGTCGTCATCGTCAGCACGGCGCAGAACGGCTTGTGGTGGTTCGAGATGCTGCCCTTCGGGATCTACGCGCTGCTGTGCGGCTCCTCGCTGCGGGCGGCGAAGTTCGGCTTCGGCAGCCTGCTGATCGCCGGCGGCGTCCTCGGGCTGCTCTATTGGGTGCTGACGATTCCAGGCGTGGCCAGCGTGGTGCCAGGCGCCGCCATGGGCGCGGAGACGGCGGGGCTTTTGGCACTGCTCACCATCCTGGCATGGGCCTTCCTGACGGGATGGACGATGCTGCGCAAGGACGCCGGTGCGCTGGACGCGGCTGCACTTGCGAAACCGCTGCCGCAGGCCAACCGCTGAAACACGGCCACGCCTCGCCTCGAAGGAGTCATCCATGAAGCATCTTCGATCCTTCTGGCCCGAGATCGCTGTCGCAGCCTTCGTGCTGATCGTGGCCGCTTCATCGGTCATGGTTCCCCCACCGGAGCGCGACGTCTCGCCGGCTGCCGGGATGCGCAGTGCGCCCAGCTACCCGGAAGCGCCCCTTCGCGCAGGGGCCCTGCTGCCATGAAGAGGTTCCGGATCCAACCAGGAGAAATGAAATGAACATTCAAAGCAACACCCACGCCGAGGGTCCGATCGGCTTTCGCGACACCTCGAAGTCCCACGGCATGGCGATGAACATCATCTACCACCTGTCCTATGTCGTCGGACTCTTCTTCATCATCGGAGAGACGGTCAAGCGCGGGCCGGGCTACTTCGCGATCAACGCGACCACGATGTTCGAAGACTACTTCGGTGGGGCCGTGCTGATTGCGGCGGCCCTGTTCTGGCGTCGCCGGCACAGCCTGGCGCCGAAGCTGATGTCGGCGGCCTGGGCCTATTCCCTGGGCGGGCTGTTCGTGCCCTTCTTTGCCCATCTCGAAGCGGCGTTGCGCGGCTACACCATGCGTCCGGACCAGCCGTACCAGGACACCGCCTCGATCGTGATCAAAGGGGTTCTGTGGCTCATCTGCCTGGTCTGCGCCTACGTGAGCCTGCGCAGCGGCAACGTTTCCACGGCGGGAGCACGTCGATGAAAAACCTTCGCCGCAACCTGCTGGGCGCGATTGGCCTGCTCGCGCTGTCGGCCAGCATGGGCGAATCGTGGGCGCAGCCTGCAACGCCCGCGGCCCAAGCCACCAGCGCGCAACCCGCGCCACGCTCTGCCGTCGAACGCCCGCCGAACCTCAAGCTGGTCAACGGCCAGTGGTTCAACGGCACCGGATTCGTGGCCGCCACGATGTACACCGAGGGCGGCGTCTTCCGCGACAAGGAGCCGGCCAGCGTCGACCGGACCATCGACCTGGGCGGCCAGTTCGTCGTCCCGCCGTTCGGCGACGCCCACCTGCACTGGCTCGCGGGCCCAGGAACCCCGGCGTACTTGTCCGAGGTGGTCGCCGCCTCGTTGCGCTACGGCCAGTTCTACGCCCTCGACCTGGGCGGCATTCCCGAGTTCTCCCCGCGCCTGGACCCGCTGGTCAACAAGCCCGACAGCGTCGACTTCGCCAGCGCCCAGCAACGCTGGACGGCCCAGGGCGGCCACGCGCCGGTGCTCTACACCACGCTCGCCAAGCGCGGGGGCATCGGCATGCATGCCGACCACTTGGAGAACGCGGCCTACTTCCTGGTCCAGAGCGTGGCGGACATCGAGCGCGACTGGCCGCTCTTCATGGCCAGCAAGCCCGCCATCGTGAAGCTCGATTTCGTCTCCAGCGAGGAATACGACAAGCGCGCCGACGACCCCGCCTACTACGGCATGCGCGGGATCAATCCGAAGCTGGCGGCCGAGATCGTGCGGCGCGCGCATGCGGCCGGCCTGCGCACCACGGCCCACATCCAGAACGGGCCCGATTTCCACAACGCGCTCGCGGCCGGGGTGGATGCGATCGCCCACATGACGGTCGGCGAATTCACCTTCGCCACCGATCCCAAGACCGGGCAGCCGATGCGCAAGTTCGCGACCAACCAGAACCGTCTCTACGCGATCGCCGAGGAAGACGTCCGCTTCGCCGGCGAGCGCCGCATCCCGGTCACCACCACGCTCGCCCGCCTGGGCAACCTGCGCGCCACCAACCCGGCAGAAGTCGCGCTGGTGGAAAAGGAAGTGGTCCTGCCCAACCTGCAACTGATGCGCAAGTACAACGTGCCGGTGCTGATCGGCACCGACGACGTGCCCGTGCTGGACGGCCCGAACAAGGGCAGGGCGCTGTTCGACGAGGCGCTCTATGTGACCAGCCTCGGCGTCTACAGCCCGCCCGAAGTCCTGCGGATGCTGACCGAAACGACGCCCCAGTACATCTTCCCGGGCCGCAAGATCGGCATGCTGCGCGATGGCTACGAGGCGAGCTTCCTGGTGTATGCCGGCAATCCGCTGGACTACCTCAAGGGTGCGGCGCCCGGCTTCCTGGCGCCCGGTGCACTCACCATGCGCTTCAAGCAGGGGCATGCCATCAACGTGGCGGCCGAGAAGGCGCCGTAGCCGGCCGCGCTGCCCATCTAATCGAGAACGACCATGAAGATGCGAATGTCCATGGGCTGGCTGTTGGCCGCCCTGCTGTGCACGGCGCCCCCCGCGCAGGCCGCGACCGGCCAACCCAATATCGTGCTGGTGCTGATGGACAACCTGGGCTATGGCGAGCCCGGCGTCTACGGCGGCGGCATCACGCGTGGCGCGGCCACGCCGCGCATCGACGCATTGGCGCAGCAGGGCACGCGCCTCACCAATTTCAATGTCGAGGCGCAATGCACGCCGAGTCGCGCGGCGCTCATGACCGGCCGCTACGCGGTGCGCACCGGCAATGGCTCGGTGCCGCTCGACACGCCGCTGTATGGCTTGACGCAATGGGAAGTCACCATCGCCGAAGCCCTGTCGGCGAAGGGCTATGCCACCGCGGCCTACGGCAAATGGCACCTCGGCCACACCGAAGGGCGCTTCCCGACCGACCAGGGCTTCGACGAGTGGTACGGCATCCCGAACTCGTCCGACGAGAGCTACTGGAGCGGCAACCCCTTGGTCGACGGCAAGGCGGTGCATCCCTATGCCAGGCCTGAGTACCTGATGGAAGGCAGGAAGGGCGCCGACCCGAAGCAGGTCAAGGTCTACGACCTGGAACAGCGCGCGCTCATTGACGGCGAGCTGACCCGGCGCGGCATCGATTTCATGCGCCGCCAGAGCCAGGCCGGCAAGCCCTTCTTCCTTTACCTGCCGCTGACGCAGCCGCACTACCCGACGCTGCCCGGCCCCGAGTTCAAGGGCAAGACCGGCAACGGTGACTTTGCCGACGTGCTGGCGCAGACCGATGCCTATGTCGGGCGCCTGATCGATGCGGTCGACCAGATCGGGCAGCGCGACAACACCATCTTCATCTTCACCTCGGACAACGGCCCGGAGATGTTCCTGCCCAACATCGGCTCGAGCGGCCCGTGGCGCGGCACCTACTTCACCGGGCTGGAAGGGTCGCTGCGCGTGCCCTTCATCCTGCGCTGGCCCGGCAAGGTGCCCGCCGGCACGGTCAGCAACGAGATCGTGCACGAGATGGACGTGTTCCCGACGCTGGCCCGCTGGACCGGCGCCGAGGTGCCGAAGGACCGCGTCATCGACGGCGTCGACCAGGGCGACTTCCTGCTCGGCAAGGCGCAGAAGTCCGGGCGCGAGGGCTTCGTGGTCTACGTGGGCAACGAGATCTACGGCATCAAGTGGCGCAACTGGAAGATGATGAGCAAGGAAGTCGGCACCGGCTACGGCGAGCCCGTGCGCAGCTACGGCGTGCCGCTCTTCTACAACCTGCTGACCGACCCGAAGGAGGAGCACGCCGCCGACCCGCGCGTGCTGGAGAACTTCTGGGTGCGCTTTCCGGCGGTGCAGGTCCTGACCGAGCACATGAAGTCGCTGAAGCAGGAGCCGCCCGTGCGTCCCGGCACGCCGGATCCGTACCGGCCTGCGCAGTAGCGTCATCGCCTCGCGCAGAAAGGGCTGTGCCCCGGAGTAGGAATGCCGCCAGTGCGAGCCACTGCTTCATGGGGCTGCGCGAGCCCTTCCGGGGTGAGGGGCGCGATTCGTGCCGATCCCATTCTTCCGACCATAAGCCCAGCGGCGCCGTTCCGCTGTTCATGAGCAACTTCGAGCAGGTGGTGAACATGGAAAACAAGAGAACACAAGAGGCAAGCGAGAAGCCCTCCGACAAGCGGGCACTGACGCGGCGCCGTTTCTTCGGCAAGGCGGCTGGCGGCGTCGCGATGGTGGGCGCCCTGCCTGGCGTGGCCTCCGCGCTGGACAAGGACAACGGCGATGTGCTCGACGTGGTGATCATCGGCGGAGGGCTGGCCGGCCTCACCGCGGCACGCGACCTGCGCCGCGCCGGCTGTGAGTCCTTCCTCGTGCTCGAGGCGCGCGATCGCGTGGGCGGCCGAACCTACAACCACGACCTCGGCAACGGCTACGTGTCGGAGGCCGGCGGCCAGTGGATCGGCCCGGGCCAGACCGCCGTGGCCGACCTGGCCCGTGAACTGGGCGTCGGCACCTTCACCACCTACTACGACGGCGAGACCGTCCTGCTGGCAGGCGACGGGCGGGTCGCCATCGACCTGCACGGCACCTTCGGCACCGATCCGAAGATCGCTGCCCAGCTCGACGAACTGGCGCGCGAGGTTCCCTCGGGCGCACCCTGGAAATCCAAACGCGTCGCCGAACTCGACAAGATGACGCTGGGCGACTTCCTGGCCAGGCAGAAGCTCAAGCCGGAAGACCAGATCGGCTGGGACATGACCTCCCTGCTGTCCGGCGGCACGCTGCCGGCCAAGATGGGCCTGCTGCATTTCCTGTCGATGATCAACTCGGCCAACAGCCGCTACGAGCAACTGGATTCGATCAAGGACAGCGCGCAGGAGACTCGCTTCATCGGCGGCTCGCAGCTGCTGAGCGACAAGATGGCGCAGGCCCTGGGCGACAAGCTCAGGCTCAAGTCGCCGGTGCGCCAGATCCGCGACTGGAACCAGGCCGTGGTCAGCCTGCAGACCGACACCGGCACCGTGCGCGCGCGGTGCGTGATCGCGGCCCTGTCGCCCCCGCTGTGCAACCAGATCAAGTTCGATCCGCCGCTGCCGGCGCCGCGCGCCGAGCTGCAGCGGCGCTGGCCGGCTCACGCGCCGGGGCGCAAGACGGCGCACGTCTATGCCAAGCCGTTCTGGCGCGAGAAGGGCTTGAGCGGTGGCATCCTGCAGGTCAACGGCCCGCTGATCTGGGCCTACGACAACTCGCCGCCGGACGCGTCCATGGGCGTCATCAACGCCTTCGTTGTGCAGTCGATGCTGCCGGACGATCCGAAGCTGGCCGAGCCCATCCTCTCGGGGATCTTTGCCCAGGCGCTGGGCAAGGAGGCGCTGAAGCCGCAGCAGTTCCACGACCTGGACTGGGGCCATGAGCCATGGACCATCAGTTGCGTCTCGCCGATCCCGCCCGGTTTCTGGTCGCGCCACGGCGAGGCGCTGCGTCCGCAGGCCGGCCGGCTGATCTGGTCTGGTACGGAGACGGCGGACATCTGGGCGGGCTACATGGATGGCGCTGTGCGTTCGGGTCACATCGCGGCGCTGCAGGCGCTGCAGGCCTTGCGGCAAGGCTGAGCCAGGGAGGACACGAAATGGCATCCAACAGAAGAAACTGGCGAGCACGCCGCGTGCTCAAGTGGGGCGCCCTGGTCCTTGTCGCCCTCGCGGTGCTGGCAGGCATTGTCCTGGGGCCGATGCTGCTGGACTACCACCGCTTCGATCAGGCCGTTGGAGCGGCGAGTTTGGAACGCCTGGCCGCCGGGGGCCAATGGCCGCGGCGCAGCGATGCATGCATGCCCTGCCACGGTGCGGGCGGCAACACCGCTTCGCCGGGCTATGCGCGGCTCGCCGGCCAGCCCAAGGACTACGTGGTCGCGCAGCTCAACGCCTTTGCCAGCGGCGAGCGCCCCAGCGTGGTCATGTCGCCGCTGGCACTCGAGTTGAGCGGGGAAGAGATCAGCGCGCTGGGCGACTTCTTCCAATCGCGTCCGGTGACGGGGCACGCGCCCTTCGCCGTCGATCCGGAACGGGTGAAGAAGGGGGAGCTGCTGGTCAAGTCAGGCAACTGCATCGCCTGCCACGGGGCCGTGCTGCAGGGCCAGGGCGTGAATCCGCGCCTGGCCGGGCAGGGCAACGACTACCTGGCCAAGCAGTTGCTGGCCTTCAAGAGCGGCGCACGTCGCGACCGCCAGGGCGTGATGGCGGCCATCACCGCCACGATGTCGGAAGACGACGTCGAGAGCGTGGCGCACTACCTGGCCACGTTCAAGGCGCGATGAGGGGTCTGCGCCCGCATGTGCCGCACAGAAGCGCCCCCGAGATCCAAGCGTGAAACCACGGGCTGAAGCCAGCCCATGACAGGAGATTGAAGAGATGAAGGCATTGGTGGCGGTCAAGCGCGTCGTTTGACAACAACGTCAAGGTTCGCGTGAAGTCCGATTGTTCTGACGTGGACATCGTCAACGTCAAGATGAGCATGATCCCCTTCGACGAAATCGCCGTCGGAGAGGCTGTGCGCCTGAAAGAGAAGGGCGTCGTGACGGAAGTCGTCGCCGTCTCCTGTGGTGATGCCAAGTGGTGTCAGGAAACCCTGCGCGCCGGCGAGTAGACCGGCACGATCCATTGCCGCCGCGTAGCTGGGAGAATGTAGGCGTCGTGTGCAAGCCGGCATGTGCAGTTGTGTGCAATCCGTGTGCGTTCAATCGTTGACCGGATATTGCCTCCATGTTGCCGATGCGCGCACTTCGAAATTGCACACGATCGATTTTCGAGATTTGGATGGACAAAAAAACGCTTTCAAATCAGCAGCTGGACGCCATGCGCGTCAGCGTGGCACCCATGATGGACTGGACGGACAGGCACTGCCGTTTCTTCCACCGCCTGCTGAGCCGCCGCACGCTGCTCTACACCGAGATGGTGACGACCGGCGCGCTGGTGCATGGCGACGTGCCGCGCCACCTGCGCTTCAACGCCGAGGAGCATCCGGTGGCCCTGCAACTCGGCGGCAGCGAACCCGCCGACCTGGCGCACTGCGCCAGGCTGGGCGAGGAATGGGGCTACGACGAAATCAACCTCAACTGCGGCTGCCCCAGTGAGCGCGTGCAGCGCGGCGCCTTCGGCGCCTGCCTGATGCAGGAGCCGCAACTGGTGGCCGATTGCGTGAAGGCCATGGTCGATGTCGTCGATGTGCCGGTCACCGTCAAGCACCGCATCGGCATCGACAAGACCGAGAGCTACGAGTTCGTGCGCGACTTCGTCGGCACCGTGCACGAGGCCGGCTGCAACACCTTCATCGTGCATGCCCGCAACGCCTGGCTCAAGGGCCTGTCACCCAAGCAGAATCGCGAGGTGCCGCCCTTGCGCTACGCGCTGGTGCATCGCCTCAAGCACGACTTCCCTGACCTGCGCATTTCCATCAACGGCGGCATCGCCGACAACGCCGAGGTGCATTCGCAACTGCGCCTGCTCGACGGCGTGATGATCGGCCGCGAGGCGTACCACAACCCGTGGTGGCTGGCCGAATGGGACGCCGGCTTCTTCGGCGAAGCGCCACGCGAACTCACGCGCGAAGAAGTCGAGCGGCAGATGTGCAACTACATGGTCCGCGAAGCCGCCGAGCACGGCACGCCCTGGTCCAACATCGCCCGCCACATCCTGGGCCTGCGCAACGGCCTCCCTGGCGCCCGCCGCTGGCGCCAGGTGTGGAGCGATCACAAGCTCAAGTCATCGTCGCCGCACGAGGTCATGGCGCTCGCGCACGCTGGCGAGGGTGTGCGCGAGGCGGTGAGCTGAATACGGGATCGGACAGCCGAACGCAGAAGGAAGACAAAAGAACGCAGAAGTCGCAGAAGAATTCCAATAAAAAATTTGGTATTCCTTTCGCGACCTTCGCGTAACCTTCGCGACCTTCGCGACCTTCGCGACCTTTGCGTACGGCTGTCCGCTCCCGTATTCAAGGCCTTCAGCCGCGCGCCGGCCGCCCCTCGTGGAAGCGCGCCAAAAACGCCTGCGTCGCCGCCTCCCGCGGCGCCTCGATCACCTGGCGTGCCGGACCGTATTCGACGATCACGCCGTCGCGCATGAAGGCCACGCGGTGCGCGACATCGCGCGCAAACGCCATCTCGTGCGTCACCAGCAACATCGTCATGCCTTCCTCGGCCAGCGACTGGATCACGCGCAGCACCTCGCCGACGAGCTCGGGGTCCAGCGCCGACGTGACTTCGTCGAACAGCATCACCTTCGGCTCCATCGCCAGCGCGCGGGCGATCGCCACGCGCTGCTTCTGGCCGCCGGACAGCTGCTCGGGCCAGGCGTCGGCCTTGTGTTCCATGCCCACCTTCGCGAGCAGCGCGCGCGCCTTTTCCGCCGCCTGCGCCTTGGGCTGCCGCAGCACGGTGACCGGCCCCTCCATCACGTTGCCGAGCACCGACATGTGCGGGAACAGGTTGAAGTGCTGGAACACCATGCCCGTGCGGGCGCGGAAGCCGGCGAGCAGTGCATCCTTCGGCAGCCTGGTCGCCGCGCCCGTGAAAGCGAGCGACTGTTCTCCGATGCGCACCGTACCTTCGTCCGGCACGGTCAGCAGGTTGAGGCAGCGCAGCAACGTCGACTTGCCGGAGCCGGAAGGCCCGATCAGGGCCACGGCCTGCCCCTTCTCGACAGAGAGCGACACGTCGCGCAGCACCTGGTTGCTGCCGAAGCGTTTGCCGAGGTGGCTCACCTCGATCATGGATGTGGTCGATGCGGTCATGCGTGGGCGGTGGAGGAGGAGAGCCGCGTCTCGGCGCGCTTGACCAGGATCGTGGCCGGCAGCAGCACCAGGAAATAGGCGATCGCGACGATGGTGTAGGTCTCGAGCGGGCGATACGTTTCGTGCGCGATGCTCTGGCCCTGGTAGAGCAGGTCGGGCAGCGCGAGCACCGACAGCAGCGAGGTGTTCTTCAACTGCATGATCGACTGGTTCAGCAGCGGCGGCACCATGCGCCGGAAGGCTTGCGGCAGCACCACGCGCCGCATCACCTGCGCACGTCGCATGCCGATGGCGCGTGCCGCTTCGCTCTGCCCGGGATCGATCGAGATGATGCCGCCGCGGATGATCTCGGAATAGAAGGAGCCGCCGTAGAGCGACAGTGCCAGCACTGCGGCCAGCGCCGGCGAGATCTGGATGCCGGTGAGCACCGGCAGGGCGTAGTAGAACCACACCAGTTGCACCAGCACCGGCGTGCAGCGGAACACTTCCACGTAGGCGCGCAGCGGGGCGCGCACCCACACGGGTTGGGCCAGCCGCCCCATCGCCACCACCAGCCCGATCAACAGGCCCAGCGCCGTGCAGATCACTGTGTAGCCCGCCGTGTAGACGAGGCCGGTCAGGAGCAGTTCGCGAAAGCCCCAGAGGAATTCAAAGTTCCATTGGTACACGGCGGTCTCTCGGCGTCAGAAGCTGATGGTCGGGGGAATCTGCTCCGGCTTCACGCCCGACAGCACCTGCATGTTCGACAGCACCACGTCCTTGACCTTGCCGCTGCTGCGCGTCTGGGCGATCCACTTGTTGACGTACTCCTTCCACTGGTGGTCGGTCTCCTTGCGGAAGCCGAGGTTGGTGGTGGTGGCCTGCGTCGGCGTAGGCAGCACCAGGTGGCCGATCGTCGGATTCTTGCTGATCACCGTGAGCGCCAGCACCACCGCCAGCACTTGGCAATCGGCACGGCCGGTCTGCACGGCGAGCGTGGCGTCGGCGGCTTTTTCCAGGCGGATGATCGAGGCGTTGGGGCACACCTTGGAGATCATCTGGTCGTGCGAGGAGCCGATGTCGACCGCGATCTTGACCTCGGGCTTGTTGATCTCTTCCCAGGTCTTCGGGTTGAAGTCCTTGCGCGCCAGCAGCACGAAGGCGTTGTTGAACAGCGGATCCGAGAAGTCCACCACCAGGGCGCGCGCCGGCGTCGGGTTCAGGCCGAAGAACACGTCGATCTTGTTCGACTGCAGGTCGAGCACCGAGTTGCCCCAGGTGGTTTCGTTGATCTCCAGCTTGGCCTTCAGGCTGTCGGCCAGGCCCTTGCCGAAGTCGATCATGAAGCCTTTCCACTCACCCGAGGCCAGGTCCTTGTGATAGTAGGGCGCCGCGCCCGCGACCGCGCCCATGCGGATCACCTTGGTGCGGTTGATGCGCGCCCAGGCGCTTTCCGTGGTGTCGGGCTGCTGCGCGAAAACGCTGTGGCTCCAGGCCGTGGCGGCGCTGGCCATGGCAACGGTGGTCATGAAATGGCGACGGTTTGTCATGCGGTGGTTCTCCATCGAGGTTGTTATGAAAAAGGGAAGGTCAGAGCGTCATGCCGCCATCGACATGAATCACCTGTCCGGTGATGTAGCCGGCCTCCGGGCTCAGCAGGAAAGCAATGGGCGCGGCAATGTCGTCGGGCGTGGCGAGCCGGCCCGCGGGCACGCGCTGCAGGGCTCGCTGCCACTGCGCATCGCTCAGGGCGCCGGACTTGGGCCGGTCCTTGCGCACATAGCCCGGCGCGACCGCGTTGACCGTCACGCCCAGGCCCGCGGATTCCGCCGCGGCGGCCTTGACCAGTGCTTCCACGCCCGCCTTGGCCGCGGCGGTCGCGGGGAAGGTGGATGCGCCCAGCGTGAAGCGATGGGCGACGAAGGAACTCACGGCCACGAAGCGGCCGGCGCCGCCGGCTTGCTGGAGCAGCGGCAGGCCCTTGCGCAGCAGGTGGGCGAGCGACACGACCATGGTCTGCAGCGAGCGGTTGACGATGTCGTCATCGAGTTGCGCCAGCGTGCTGCGGTCGGCAAAGCCGGCATTGGCGACCACGCCGCGCAGTCCGCCCAGGGCAATGGCCGCGTCGAGCAAGGCATCGACCGTCTGCGGCAATGCCATGTCGCCCACGACGATGCTGCTGCGCACGCCATGGCATTGCGCCGCGACGGCCTCCGCGCCAGCGCGCTGGCTTCCGGTGTGGATCACGAGGTCGATGCCCTGCGCCGCCAGGCGCCTGCAGGTCGCCGCCCCGATGCCGGAACCCGCTCCGGTCACGACCACGCTACTCATTCAGATTGCTTTCTTTTTATGCGCCACGGCATGGCGCCGCCGCAGGATCAGACGAAGCGGCTATTGTGCAAGCAAAAGTTGAGCGAGCCTTGCCATGGAGGGCGCCGGCATTCGATGACCCTGGGGGACTCTGGGCGTCTTGAGTCGATGTGGCTTCGCCATCTCGACTCATCCCCCGCAGGGGGGCGGTCCGGGCGTGGCCCGGCAATGGGGGCGCTCAGGCCGCCGCTTCGAGCCCGCTGTCGAAGTGCTCGCGCATGCGGGCCATGGCCGTCGGCGCGTCCCGCTCGACCAGCGCCGCCAGGATCGCGCGGTGCTCATTCAACGACTCGCCGATGCGGCCCGATTTCAGCAGGGAGTTGTGCCGGTTGAGCTTCATGACCTTGCGCAGGTCGGCCACCATCTGGTCGCGCCACCGGTTGTCGGCCATGGCCAGCAGGCGCATGTGAAAGCGCTCGTTGATGGCGAAGAACCTGTCGCGGTCGACATGGCCCGGCCGCGCCGCCGCTTCGAGTTCGGCATGCAGCGCCTTCAATTCCTCGACTTGCGCGTCGGTCGCGCGCTGCGCCACCACGCCGGCGGCATCGCTTTCCAGCAGGCTCAGCAGGTGATAGACGTCCGACAGGTCCTTCTCCGACACCTCCGTCACGTAGGCGCCGCGCCGCACCTTCATCGTCACCAGGCCCTCCGCGGCCAGCACCTTCAGGGCTTCCCGCAGCGGAGTGCGGCTGATACCGTATTCCTCGGCCAGCTTGAGTTCATCGATCCAGCTGCCGGGCTCCAGTTCGCGGCGGAAGATCCGCTGGCGCAGCAGTTCAGCCACCTCTTCGTAAAGGGCGCGGGGAGTGAGCGTGACGGCAGACATGAGCGAAATGTACCCCAAGAACAGACTTATAAATTAATAATTACGAAATCGAGTAGACTCCACACCCACACAGATTGACCCTAGCCAGGCGGCGCACATGAGCACACCTTCCGAACCCACCTTCAAGCCTTCCACCCTCGATGCCTGGACCAAGGCCGCCGCCAAGTCCGCCCCCGGCGGCGACCTGGCAGCGCTCAACTGGCTCACGCCGGACGGCATCACCGTCAAGCCGCTCTACACCGCGGCCGACCTGCAGGGCCTGAAGTACACCGACACGCTGCCGGGCTTCGAGCCCTACCTGCGCGGCCCGCAGGCCACCATGTACGCGGTGCGCCCGTGGACCATCCGCCAGTACGCGGGCTTCTCGACGGCAGAGGAATCCAACGCCTTCTATCGCAAGGCACTCGCCGCCGGCGGCCAAGGCGTCAGCGTGGCCTTCGACCTGGCGACGCACCGT
>NZ_JAAVVD010000042.1:0-41364 GCF_018449755.1 Variovorax sp. dw_954
CTTGCTGAATGCGCTGCCGGAATAGGAAAGGGCTCCGTGGACATCGTGTTGGGTAATCTGGGACGAGAGGAACCTTGATGAGCATGTCGAGCGCGTTCGCGCAGATGGTTGCGCTGGCCGGTAATGCAGCGCTGCAGTGGCGCCGGATGCAGGCCGGCGATCCGACGCAGGCGGTCGGAGCCGCGCCGACGATCCCCGACGCACGCCCTCAGGGCCGCATCCCGACACTCAAGATGCCGACTGCGCGCGGCTGGTCCGGCGGGCACAAGCCGACACCGGCGCCCGGGCTCGAGGTCAACGCGTTCGCCACCGGACTGAAGCATCCGCGCTGGATCCACGTGCTGCCCAACGGCGATGTGACGGTGGCCGAAGCGCTGTTCGAGGCGGGCCCGGTCAAGTCCGTGTTCGACTACGCGATGGTCAGCACCATGCGGCGCGCCGCCGCGATCGGCCCGAGCCCGAACCGCATCACGCTGCTGCGCGATGCCGACCGCGACGGCATCGCCGAGGTCCGTTCGACGCTGCTCGAGGGCTTGAGCCAGCCCTTCGGCATGGCGCTGATCGGCGACGTGTTCTACGTCGGCAACACCGACGGCGTGGTGGCGTTCCCGTACACCCCCGGCACGACGCGGATCGACACGCCGGGCCGCCGCCTGAACGAATTCAAGCCGGGCGGCCACTGGACGCGCAGCCTGCTCGCGAGCCCCGACGGCAGCAAGCTCTTCGCTGCCGTCGGCTCGCTCAGCAACATTGCCGAAAGCGGCTTCGAGGTCGAAACCGGGCGCGCCTGCATCTACGAGATCGACCTCGCCACCGGCCGCAGCCGGATTTACGCCGACGGCCTGCGCAACCCGGTCGGCCTGGCCTGGGAACCGAACACCGGTCAACTGTGGACCGTGGTCAACGAGCGCGACGGCCTCGGTGACGAGACGCCGCCCGACTACCTGACCTCGGTGCGTGACGGCGGCTTTTATGGCTGGCCGTACTGCTACTGGGGCCGCACGGTCGACGACCGCGTGCCGCAGGACCAGGCCGCGCTCGCGCGCGCGCTGACACCCGACTACGCGCTCGGTGGGCACACCGCGTCGCTCGGCCTGTGCTGGCTGCCCGCCGGTACGCTGCCCGGCTGGCCCGCGGGCATGGCGATCGGCCAGCACGGCTCATGGAACCGAAGCAAGCTGAGCGGCTACCGGGTCGTGTTCGTGCCGTTCGAGGGCGGCCTCCCGGCAGGCCTGCCGCGCGACATCCTGAGCGGGTTCCTGTCGCCCGACGAAAGCGAGTCGTACGGGCGCCCGGTCGGCGTCGCAATCGGGCCCGACGGCGCGCTGCTTGTGGCAGACGACGTGGGTGACGTCATCTGGCGTGTCACCGCCGGCGGCGCGGGCTAGTACAAACGGCTTGCCAATCGCGCCAGCCAGCCTCTCAAGACCTGCACATGGTTGAGATCTCCGCAGCAGCGAAAGCGGTCGATCGCTGGAGCGCATCAGAGCGACCGCTTCGTGCTCCCTCCTGGACGACGTGCCCCGGCGATCACGCCTTGGAAGATGGCCGGGACCGCCGTTCCAAAGCGCACCCAGGAAACTGCCATTCGCTGACCACAAGGGCAGTCCGTCGACAAGGCGGGCATATCGACCGATCGCTTCATCGAGTTCTGCGACCGACGCACGCCCGATTGACAGCCGCCGGCACCGGTGCAGTCAGTCCATCCCTCATTCGTCGAGCGGGATGCCTTCTGCCCTGAGCATGCGCATCAAGCTGTCCAGGTGAGCCCGGGCACTTGCCGGGTCTCCGGCCCGCATCTGCTCATGGGTGCGCTGCGCCACCTCCGGCGCAATCGGCTTGATGGGCCGGCCGGCGCTCATGGCCTTGAGCTGCACTTCGGCGGCGCGCTCGAGGTAGTAGAGGTCGTCCCAGGCTTCGGCGACATTGGGGCCCGTGACCATGACACCATGGCTCTTCAGGAACACGATGTCGGCATCGCCCATCGCCTGGGCGATGCGATCGCCTTCGGAGGCGTCCAGCGCCAGCCCGTTGTAGTGCTCGTCGACAGCGGTCCGGCCGTAGAACTTCAGCGCAGTCTGGCCGGCCCATATCAGCGGCGGTCCTTCGAGCATGCTCAGCGCGGTGGCATGGGGCATATGGGTGTGCAGCGCGACCTTGATGCGGGGCTTCAGCCGATGCAGGCGAGCGTGGATATGGAAGGCCGTCGCCTCCGGTACCCCTTCGCCGGCCAGGACGTTGCCATCGAAATCGCAGACCAGCAACCGCGATGCCGTGATCTCGCCAAAGGCGTAGCCGAAGGGGTTGATGAACATCAGGCCGTCGTGCCCCGGCACCACGGCCGAGAAGTGGTTGCAGATCCCCTCCTCGAACCCGAACCTGGCGGCGAGACGGAAGCACGCGGCGAGTTCGACGCGCGCCGCCATGGCCGCCTCCGAGTCAAGTTTCAGCGTCGGTGAAGCCAGTGAAGCAGGTGAGGCCGGGGAGACAGCCAGCGTGTGTGCCATGGTGGATTTCCTCAAGCGTCTTCACAACCAGCCCAGCTCGTTGAAGAGCGGGGCGACCTGATCGAGCTTGCTCAGCGTGGCGTCCGGCGTGTAGTCGGGAAGCAGCTGGCGGCCGGTCCCGCGGTCGATCCAGACGCAACGGAAGCCGACATCCCGCGCGGCGGCGTGGTCCAGGTGCGGGCTGGCGCAGATGTGGACCACGTCATCCTTCGAAACGCCAAGCTGGGCGTGTGCATGGTCGAACAGGCCACGGGCCGGCTTGTAGACCCCCGCTTGCTGGGCCGTGATGACGCGGTCGATCAGTCCGTCGAGTTGCGCCACGTTGGACGCGATGATGTCGTCGTCGGTGTTGGAGACGATGCAGAGATTGAAGCCCGCGGTCTTCAAGCGGCGCAGCGATTCGACGACTTCCGGGAAAGGAGGCATGGCGCCAATGCCGTCCGTGAGGACGCTGATGTCATCGGGAGAGCTCCGCAGCCCCAGTTCGTCGAGCGCCAGGCGCAGACTCTCGCCCGCGACCGTGCGGAACGAGCGATGCGGGGGCGTCTGCTCCAGCGCGTGCTCGTGCGAGTCGTAGATCGAAATGAGTCGAGCGGGATCGATGTCGACCGAGCCCTTGCTGCGCAGGATGCGCTCGACGGCGGCCAGCAGGCCTTCGTCCCATTGAATCAGCGTGCCGTAGCAGTCGAAGGTCAGCCATTGCGGGCGGGGGGTATTGAAGAGCGGCATTCAGTGCACCGTGTCGGATGAGAGGCCTCGATGGTGCTCAGGTGCTCGATTATTTGGAAATTAAATCTTTCCATGATTGTCAGTGGATAATCGACTGACGGAGGCCATATGCTGGATCTTGAACTTCTGAAAACCCTGGTGTGCGTTGTTGACGAGCGCAGCTTCTCGCGTGCCGCCGACCGCGTGCACAGGACCCAATCGACCGTGAGCCAGCAGATCCTCAAGCTGGAAGACAGGATGGGGCAGGCGCTGCTGCTGCGTGACCGCACCGGCAAGCGCGTCGTGCCGACAGAAGGCGGCGAGCGGCTTGCGCACTATGCCCGCAAGCTGCTGGCGATGGCGCAGGAAGCCGAAGACGCCTTGGCGCGACCCGCGTCCTTGCCACCCGTGCGTATCGGCGTTCCCGAGGACTTCGATGCGGTTCGGATGTCGACGATCCTGTCCGGCTACATGGCATCGCACGCCGACGTGCGACTGGAAACGGTGAGCGGCATGAGCATCGACCTGCGACGCCGCTTGGACGCAGGCGAGATCGACATTGCGCTCGTCAAGCGCGAGCCCGGGGCCGGCGAGTGCATCGCCGCCTGGCCGGAGCGCCTCGTGTGGGTCACCGGTGCGCAGGGCCTGCGCCGGGAAGAGAGCAGCGTGCCCTTGGCACTGTTCCCCGACGGTTGCATCTATCGGCAGCGCGCCATCCGCTCACTGGAGATCGCCGGCCGGCCTTGGCGAGTGGCCTTCGGCAGCCAGAGCCTCACCGGCATCCAGGCGGCCGTGGCTTGTGGGCTCGGCGTGACGGTGCTGCCGATGAGTGCCGTCATGGAAGGTCACGCGCTCCTTGGAACGCGTGATGGCTTTCCCGAACTGCCTCCGACAGAGCTCGCGCTCGTGACTTCGACGCAGCCCTTGAGCGCCGTTCAGCGAGAGATCGCGCAGTATCTGGCGACCGAGGTTGAAGTGCATGCCAGCTCGACCGCTTCGCGGAAGCAACGCGCAACGCGCGCCCGAAGTGGCCCGTCGCAACGCGCCACCAGTTCCGCAAGAGCCTGAGGCATCGCCCACATCGAGCCCTTGCGAAAACTGGCGCTTTTCCGGACTAGCACTTCGGCGCCGTGGTGAGCCGCCGTTCGATCGGGGGCACTACTGCAATGGCGCAGTTGGTAGAGGGACGGAGCCCGGGCCATGTCTGTACTACCTTGGAACCGGTCGTAGATCCTGGGATGGCCCGAGCGCCTGAAAGACCGCAGCCGGCCGAGGCGCAGCATCCTCCATCCTCTATCGGCGAGCATCTCAAGGCGCCGGCGCAGCGATCGGAAAGATGGACAACACGCGCCACGCGCCCCCCGATTTCACGAGCACCTGGTTCAGGAAGAGCCGGGTGACCTGCGGTGCCTGCCCGGCCGGACCGGTCGTGAACTGGACCGGCACATGGACTTCGGCAACGTCTTCGCCGATCGGCACGACCCGAAAGCCGCCGTATTCCGGGTCCAGCCGCCAAGTGCCCGTATAAAGCTTCGCGAACTGCTGCAACGCCGCGTCTCGCCCCCAAATGACTGTTCCGCGTGTGATCCACAGGAATCCGGGGGAGTCCGCGAGCAACCCCTCCAGCGCCTTGGCATCGTGCGTGTTCTGCACTTGCACGAATCGCTCGAAGCTCGCGCGCACCTCGTCTTCGGCGGCAGCCTGGGCCGCGCCGCCTTGGCAAATAGCCGTAGCAATGAGCAACGCAATCGAATGGGGTCCTGGCCGGATGTTCATGATGAGCTCCTTTGGATCGTCACGCTCCGGCACATGCCGGTGCTACGATGGTTCGCGCTTCGCTCGCACCAGTCCCTGCACAAGGGCTGGATTTCTCCTGCAAAAGCCCTGAGGCACGGGGTCAGGCGACATGAAGGGTCACGAAGAGTCGATCTTTCGATGCGGCAACATCCTGCTGGTGCCCAGCGAACGCCTGCTCATGCAAGGCGGCCAGGCGGTCGAGATCACCGGCAAGGCCTTCGACATCCTCGTCGCGCTGATGCGCCATCCGGGGCACCTCGTCAGCAAGGATCAACTGCTGCAGCAGGTCTGGCCGGGGCTGGTCGTCGAAGAAGTCAACCTCAGCGTGAACGTGTCGGCGATCCGGAAGGTGCTGGGGCGATCGCCCGATGGCGCCGGGTGGATCGAAACGGTTGCGCGCCAGGGCTACCGCTTCGTCGGCCCCGTCGAGTTTGAAAACATCGCGACCTTGAACCTCGCGCAATTGCGCGGTGGTGGAGGCTCAGGCCCACCCGTGACTCCGGCGCCAACGCCGGTGGCAGCGGGGCCAGCGCGTCGAACGGCCGCCTGGCTGCTTGCGGGCGTGCTGTGGGTGCTGGTGGCCGCCTTCATCGCCTGGCAGTTGGCTGCACGGCCCGATCCATACGATTCAGTCGCGGTCCTGCCCTTTGCCGTCGACGTACCCGCGATCGCATACCTCGCCGATGGAATCTCCGACAGCGTTATTGACAGACTGACGCTGATTCGCGGCCTTCGTGTGACGCCACGCGCCTCCACCCTGGGCTTCAAGGGCAGGCCTGTCGACGCAAAGGATGCCGGACGCAAGCTGAATGCTGCCGCCATCCTCAGCGGAACGCTTGTGGAGCGGGGGAAGGATTTGACCCTCCGGCTCGAGTTGTTCGATGTCGCGCGTCAGCGCAGCGTCTGGAAGTCGACCTACGAGATTCCGGCCACCGACCTGCCGCATCTGCCTGCCCGCCTCTCCGCAGACCTGCTTCGAGAACTGCGCGTGAATCCTCCGGAAGCGCAGATCAACGCCCTGGGTCGCCGGCCCACCGCCCATGACGCGGCGTACCGGGCTTATCTACAGGGCCGCTTCCTGTGGAATGAACGCAGCGAAGAGGGCCTTCAACGCGCCATCAAGCACTTCCACCGCGCAATCGAACTCGACGCGGACTTTGCGCTCGCGTACGCCGCACTTGCCGATGCGCACACCACGCTCGGCTACCTGAGCTACGTGGCACCCGTCGGCGCCTTTCCCGTGGCGCGCCCCTATGCCCTGAAGGCACTTGAACTGGATCCTTCTCTGGGGCAGGCGCACGCTTCGCTGGCCTATATCAAGTTCTACTTCGACTGGGACTGGGCGGGCGCTCGCGAGGAATTCGCGCGGGCCATTGCGTTGAACCCCAACGACCCGCTTGCACACCAGTGGTACGCGGTCTACCTGCTGGCGACAGGCGATGCCGACGCGGCCTTTCGGGAGATCGGCACCGGGCACCGCCTCGATCCGCTGTCACTCGCCATCAACACCGACATCGGATTCCACCACTATTACAACGGCCGCGAGGCGCAGGCGATTGCGCAATTGCAGTCGGTTCTCGGCATGAAGAGCGACTTCCTCCTGGCGCATCTGTGGATGGGCCGTGCCCTTGTCGAGACGGGCCGGTATGACGAGGCGCTCGTGGAGACCGCCAGCGCCGAACGTGTGGCACCTGGGTGGCCCGTCCTGGTCGCCGCCCGCGGCTACACCTGCGGCGTGGCGGGACGCAAGGATGACGCGCGATCCGTGCTGCTGGAGATGGAAGCCCTGTCGACGCACCGCTTCGTCACCGCCTATGGGGTGGCGCTCGTGCATGCGGGACTCGGCCAGAAAGATGAGGCTTTCGCTTGGCTCGACAAGGCCTTCGAGGAACGCTCCAACTGGCTCGTCTGGTTGCGGCTGGACCCGCGCTGGAAATCGCTTCGGGACGATCGCAGATTCACTGCCCTTGTCGAACGGATGAAGTTCCCATCTTGACGTGCGCGGCGTGCATTGCTCGTTCGCGGATTCGATCCGGCCTCGGTCGGCCGGTCTAACGCATCATGGGCAATCGCGTTTCGTCGACGCCGCCGCCCTCAGCCTCAAAGCGGCGCCGAACTGCGGCGCCATACATGTTGCGCCGACTCAGTCCTCGAGCCGCTTCATCTTCGACGTATCCATGCGCATCAGTCCGAACGCCATGCCGAACAGGATGTTGCCGTCCGGATCGCACTTGATCGGCGCAAACATGCCATTGAAGCGCGGATCGGTGCCGGTGCGGATCCGCAGCACGGTCTTGCCGGTATCGAGGTCCATGCCGATGAGGTGGCGGTCATTCATGCGGTCCGCGAAATAGCCGTCGATGATCGCCATCCGGCTGCCGCCGCTGATCATCGGCACGATCGAAATCGAGCCCAGGTCGGTGCGGGTCCACTGGGTTTTCCATGCATGTGTGCTCGGGTCCCACTTCATCATCGCGGCGCCGCGCGGGCTGGGACGGGTTGCGCCGTTGATCATGGACGCGAAATAGGACTGGTTGCTCAATTGCGGCGCTTGCCTGGTCGGGATGTTGTTGATCACGAAGGCATAGTCGCCATACACCGCCACCGATTGCTCGGATTGCACTGTGTCTATCTCCGGTCCCAGGTCGACTTCGCGCTGATCGGCGATGCGCCTCGACAGCGTGCCGGGCTTCTGCTTCCAGCCTGCAGGAATCTTGTCGCGCCACATCGCCACCAGGCGCATCTTGTTGGCGCCATCGGTGAACACGACCAGCTTGTCGTCCTTCGCTCCAAAACCCATCAGCGTGGGCGTCGAACCCGTGCCGTCGGCGATCTTGATGCTCGTGAACTTGGCGCCGCGCTCATAGGGCTCCTGCCATGCGCCGCTCTTTTCGTCGGCGTGGATCTTGCCCTTCGCGTCGACCACCAGGCGATACATCGTCGTGTTGGAGGCCACGTACACCGCGCCGCCGCCCATCTCCCGGCCGGTGGCAAAGCCGTTGAGGAACAGTTCGTCGCTGCCCTTGACCGCATACACATCGACCACTTCCAAGGTCTTGCGGTCGAGGGTAATGATCTTGCCGCCGACGGTATTGGCCAGCAGGTAGCCGTTGTAGGTCATGCCGATTCCGAACATGGCATCGACCGGATAACGCGTGCCGCGCTTGGCCTTCTCGTTGTCGAACAGTTCCTCCGGCAGGACCTTTTCCCTGGGCGGCAGCAGGCGCGATTCCGGATCCTTCGGATCGGACTGGGCGATCGTGAACAGCCGGCGGCCGCTGGCACCGACGAAAGTATCTTCGCGCGTCAGCAGCGAATAGATGGCGCCGGTCCGAACCTGGTCTTCGACCGCGGTGAGCATGCGGTTGGGTTGCGACTTCATGTAGTCGAGCAGCCCCTGTTCATCCTTCGCCTGCAGGAATTTCTGCACCTCGGCGGCCTGCGCCATGCGCTGCTCGGGCGTGGCTTCCTTGTAGTCCGGCAGCGAGAGCGGGATCTTCATCCGGTCGATCTCGACGAACTTGCCGTTGTCGATACGCAGCTTGCGCAGCGAAAAACCAGACCACCACCAGTAGATTTCCTTGCCGCCGACCTTGTCGCTGTAATGCGGCAGGCTGGCCGATTCATTGGGGACCACATCGAAGGAACCCGGCGTGACTTCGAACGCGCCGCGCGGCACGGCGATGTCGGTGCTGTCGGTGGCCGCGTCGTTCCAGTGGCCCTGGTTGTTGTAGGACTGTGCGAGGTAGGGGTTGTATTGCGGCATCGTGGACGAAGCCGCCGACGCGGCGCCGGCCAGCATCAATGCAATGCCTGCGATCGCAAGCCGTGATCCATGCCACCGCGAAGCCCGGCCGCATTGCTGCGTGCCCAAGGTCTTCGCTGTCGGGGTGACACCGTGAATTGAAAGTTCTCTGTTGCTTGTCATAGGTCAGTCTCCGTGTGTGCCGGTCAAGACCGGCGAGTTGTAGTGAATGAAAGAGTCATGCGAGTGGATTCACGCGCTCAATGCCCGGTCCAGGCCCATCACCTGCATGCGCGCCTGCACCTCGTCGATGTCGTGGCCGAGCAGCGCCAGGTCGTGCGAACGGCCTTCGCGATCCTTGACGTGATCGCGCAGGACCGCTTCCGCGCGGAAGCCAAGTTCCTCGAACAGCGCAATGGCGGCGCCCTGGTCCACCGTCATCCGCACGATGAGCTTGTCGAGTCCGAAGCCCAGCGCCAGTGCAAAGCTTTCCTGCACCAGCACGCGGCCCAGCCCGCGGCCGCGCCATGACGTATCCACCAGCACGCGCAGTTCGCCCACGTGCGCGGACCACGACAGCGGATCGATGACGATCGCCGTGCATCCGACCAGTTGGTCGCCCTCGAATGCCACCAGGCTGCGCATGCGGTCATCCGCCAGGGCGCTCATCCAGGCGGCCAGCACCTTGGGGTGGCTGATGTCCTGGCTCACGAACAGCAGGTCGTGCGCGGGCAACGACTGGACGAAGGCGCCGACGGCGGCTGCGTCGTCCGGCGTCATCCAGCGCACGGTGATGCCGGACTTGCCCAGCTTGAAGTGGCGCGGGTAGTCGCGCGAAAGCGGTTTTTTCTTCATACGGACCTCGGGGCTAACCATTGATCGAGTGCGGGCCACATGCGCTTGACGGCATTGGGGCCTGCCACCAGGCTGGCATGGCCGCCTGGCAGGATGAGTTCGGACTTGTCGCGCGAGCCCGCGCGTTCGACCAGGGGGCGCCCGCACGCCTGCGGGACCATGTGGTCGTACTGGGCCATGATGTGCAGCAGCGGCACCTCGATGTTCTCCAGCCGCACCGGCCGGCCGCCGATGCGCAGCGTGTCGTTGACAAGGCCGTTCTTGCGGATCAGCTCTTTCAGGATCTGCCGCGAGTAGGTGCCGGCCATCGGCAGCGTCTCGGCTTCGCAGCGCTGCATCATGCGGTACGCCTTGACGTACTTGTCGTTCCACATGTTGTCCCACAGCCGTACCTGCGCGACGGCCCGGCTGGCAGGGCGCTGCAGGTTGATGGCGGAGATGATGGACTCGGGCGGCACCAGGTCCACAGCCTCGATCAGGCGGTCGACGTCCCGGTCCTGCGAGCCGGCGATGGACGCGGCCAGCGTCGTCTGGGTCCAGTCGATCGGCGTTGTGAACGTGACCAGGTTCTTCAGGGGCCCACCCGGGTGCAGTGCGGCGTAGATGGTGGCGAGCACGCCGCCCATGCAGTAGCCGATCAGCGAGACATCGGGTTCGCCGCAGTGCTGCTGCACGCGGCGGATGCTGTCGGGTATGAAGTCGAGCACGTAGTCCTCGATGCGCAACCCGCTTTCTGCGCGCGTGGGGGCGTTCCAGTCCATCACGTAGACGTCGTAGCCATGCCGCATGAGGTACTCGACCATGCTCTGGCCCGGGGTCAGGTCGAAGAAGTTGGCCTTGTTCGTCGTGGCCATCACCAGCAGCAGCGGCACGCGGTAGAGCTCGTCGTTGAGAGGCTCGTAGTGGTACAGGCCCAGCGTGCCGCGCCGGTGCAGCAGGCGGCGCGGCGTCACGCCCACCTGCGGCGCCGGCGAGCCGAAGTACTCCAGGCCCTTGAACCCGCGCTGGATCATTCGCTCGACTTCCTCGCGCAGCCGCGCGGCCGGCGTCGGTTCGGCGGCGGCCGGCGGCATCGGCGCGGCCTTCTTCGACGCTGCCCGCGGTGTCGGGGGCGGCGCCTTTGCTGTAGCCGATCTCGAGATCATCGGCGGGCTCCTTTCGCGTCCGAAACCCGCTTGGCGGCAGGGGCACGTCTGGTGGCGGGCGCAGGCTTGGCGGCAGGCGCAGGCTTGGCGGTGGACACATGTCTGGCAGCGGGCGCAGGCTCTGCCGGCGCGGAGGCGGCCGGCAGCGGCAGCGGTGGCGGCGGCCGACGCGTGCGCCTGGGTGCGGACTGCGCGGCATGCTGCGCAGGCGTGGGAAGCAACTGGTCGAGCTTGTCCTCGACGCGCTGCACGGCGGCCGCCAGCGCGGCCAGTTCACTGCGGCTGGGCAGGTCCAGGCGCTTGAGCACGCTGGCCTGAGCCTGCCCGGTCAGGTGCTTCAGGCCCAGCGGCCACTGCGCGAGGCTGCCGAGCGTGCGCACGAAGTCGGCGTCCGCCATCTTGCGGCTGGCGTAGGCGTTGACGCCGGTCTCGAACTGGTCGAGCGCCTGCCGACCCAGGGCCATTGGGTCGGGTATCTTGGGTCGTGTCATGTTTGTCGTCTCCATCGTTGTTCTCAGGCAACCGGCCGCGACGGGTGGGTCTGGCGCACATGCCGCCGGTCCAGCCGCGACATCGCCAGCCGGCGCAGCCCCAGGGCCGGCCCGAGGGTCCACCCTGCCAGGCGGCCCACGGACCGCGCGGCGCGCGGTGCTGCCAGGTTCAGCAAGGTGTGGCCCCACCGCTCGGAGGAGATCCACAGCAGCAGTGCGGTGCTGGCGCACTCGGCCACCAGGTGGTGCACGAGCGGGGGCGGCGGGCCTGGCGGGTCGGTGATCTCCAGCGTTCGGTCGGTCAGCGCCGTGCTGCCGAAAGTCGTGGCCAGCGCAGTGGCGACGCGTTCGAGCGCATCGCGGCCAGCGCCTATCACGGTGTCGAAGTTCAGGAAGCCGTGGATCTGGCCGGCGTAGTGCAGCAACTCCACCGGTATGCCGGCCGTGCGCAGGCGTGCCACATAGTCCAGCCCGTCGTCGCGCAGCGGGTCGAAGCCGGCGGTGATGACCAGGGCCGGCGGCAGGCCGCGCAGGTCCGGATTGCGGCGGGGCGACAGCCTGGGATCGCTCAAGCCCTCGCTCGCGCTCTCGCCGAGCAGGCTCTTGATCCAGCCGGTCACTTTCTCGTCGAGCAGGTAGCCGCCCTTGGCGTTCTCGGCGTGCGACGGAAACTCGTGCAGCAGATCGGTGACCGGGTAGGCCAGCACCTGCAGCGACACATGCGGGCCGTCATGGCTCTGGCATGCCTGCGCGACGGCGGCGCTGATGTTGCCGCCAGCGGAATCGCCGCCGATGGCCAGCCGCGCGGTGTCGACGCCGATCGATGCGCCGTGCTCGGCGACCCAGCGCAGCGCGGCCATGAAGTCCTCGCGGCTGGCAACCAGGTCATGCTCGGGCGCGAGCCGGTAGCGCACGGCGATCGCGATGCAATCTGCTTCCAGCGCGACCTGCCGGCAGATGGATTCCGCGGTGTCCAGTCCGCCGGTGACGAAGCCGCCGCCATGGCACCACAGGAAGGCTGGCCGTGGCTTCGATTCGCGCTTGGGCGTGAAGATGCGCAGTGCGATCTGTCCGCCGGGGCCGGCGATCGTGCGCTCGGTCACTTCGGCCATGTCGGGCCGGTCGCCATAGGCCAGGGCCGACAGGCGGATGATCTCGCGCTGGGCTTTCAGGGGAACGAGCTTTTGCGGAATGAGAGGCTGGACCAGGTTGAGCATGCGCAGGAAGGCGCGCGTCGCCCGGTCGGGACGGGGACTGCGCAAGGCCTTCGGCATGCCGATGTCGGGGCCGAGCCTGGGCGGCACCGGATGTGCCGTCAGGGGGGTCGCTCGTGCAGCGTCGGTCCTGCTGGACGCGGCGTGCTTGCGCGGCTGCTTTGGCCGTCGCTCGATGGTCATGGCGTTTCCGTCTTCTTCTTTGATGGTTGTCGTGCTCGCCTGCAGCGATGGATTCGTGTGTGCGCAGGTGGGGGGCTCGGGGAGGGGGATCACTCGCATTCGAGGATCTCAAAGGCAGGTGCGGCATGCACCACTCCGTGAGAGTGGCGCCCCGCACATCACGCTTTCACGTCGATACGGCCTTGCCATCTCGACTTGATCCCCTGCGCGGGGACGGGCCGGGCAAGGCCCGGCCCTGGGGGCTCAGAAAGCGTGCCGGATCCCGAAGTCGTAACCGTAGCCACGCCCCGCCCGATAGCCGGGCGCCGAGGAGTTGGCCGTGTTCGTGTAGCCCGGACCGACGTCGGCCGAGGTCACGCTGACCGGCGAGATGGCCGCGCCGTTCTCGTTGTCCGTCACCGCAAAGGTGGCGTACAGCGCCGTGCGCTTCGACAGGTTGTGCACGTAGCCGATGGCGTACTTCTGCGCCTTCGGAGGCGGCGTGGTCACCGGCACCGCGCCGGCGCGCGTGAATGCGGAAAACTCCCCCTTCACCTGCGAATACGAAGCCTTGATCAGGCCCACACCGACCGGGATCGTCAGGCCGACCAGGTAGTTGTTGGTGCTGAGGTCTTGCGGCGGGCTCAGCGCGGGTGTGAGCGGGAAGGCGGCAATGTTCACGAAGTCGCTCTTGACGTCGACCTTCGAGTACTCGCCGAAAAACTTCACCACGTCGATGTCGTACGAGGCACCGATGTTGAAGGTGGTCACGTTCGTCGTCGAGCCGAAGTGGAAGTTGTCGGCGACCGTGCTGCCGCCGTAGGCCACAGCCACGTCGAGCGGGCCATTGGCGTAGCCGGCGCGACCGCCTGCGTAGCGGCCTGTGCGCGCGTTGTTCGCGGTGGTCGGATCGTTCAGCGCGTCCGAGTTGACGACCTCGTTGAACGCATACATCACCTGGCCGTAGAAGCCGCCCAGGCTGGGCGGCAGGAAGTAGCCCACGGAATTGGACTTGCGGGCGTAGAACCCGCGGTTCAGCTGCAGCGTCGGGAAGGCGCTGCCCATCGTCTGCACGATCAGGCTGCTGCCGGAGCCGGCGTTGCCGAAGGGATCGAAGACCCCGTCGTTCCAGAAGGTGGGGCTGTAGTCGCGGCCGAGCCGCACTTCGCCGAAAGGTCCGAGCAGGCTCACTGTCGAGCGCCGGTCGAAGTAGAGGGCGCCACGGCCAACCGTTGCGACGTCGCCCCACATCGAGGACTCCAGCCAGAAGCCCGCGGCCAAGCCGCCGCCGAGGTCTTCCTGGCCCCTGAAGCCCAGCCGTCCGCCTGCATTGCCGCCGTTGGACAAGACCGTCTGGCTCTGCTTGAGGTCCGGCTTGGGCGTGGCGGGAATGACGCCGTTGTTCTGGTAGTTGCTGGTCGTCTGGTAGTAGCTGACGCCGATGTCGACGACGCCGAACAAGGCCACGCTCGATTGCGCCGAAGCCGAGCCGATGGCTGTCAGTGCGGCAATCGCGACAAGGATCTTGTTCATGGGTGAGGTGTTCGTGGCTAGTTTGCGGCGGGCCTGTTGCGCCTGTTGTCTCTGGTTTTTCATCATCTGTCTTTCGATCTCGATTCGTTTGGGGTTTTCTTATGTGCAGGGCTGGCTTCGTAGCCGGCCGTCATGGGGGTGCGGGTCGCTAGGCGTCTCCTTTGCTAGCTCAAGGCCGAAATGCCGGTGAGCGCCTGCGCGGCGACCAGCTTCTGGATCTCGACGGCGCGATCAGCGCCTGCGCGCTTGAAGGATTCGCGGTGCTCGTGGGGGCCGTCCCACTCGGGCGCATCGACGCCGCGAAGCTGCCGTGCCTGCCGATGCAGGCCGGCCGCGGCCTCCGACGCGTACCACCTCGCCATGCCGGCCTCGGTCTCGCAGTCGATGCCGGCGTCCACCATCGCGAGGCAGCGGTGGCACATGAGTCGGGCCGACTCGACGCGCGTCGCCATCTCGGCAATGCGTGCCGCGACAAGGCGGTGCGCCGCCATCGGGCGCCCGAACTCCTCGCGTGCGCGGGCGTGGGCAATCGATTCCTCCAGGGCCAACTGCATCAGGCCGACGCTGCCCAGGCCTGCAAGGATCCATTGCTGCGTGCGAGCGGCGGCGAGCAACTGTTGCGCCTCGTCGCCCTGGGCCAGCAGGTGGTCCGCCGGCACGCTTGCGCTGGCCGTGAAGACTTCCGCCGACCCTGCGTCGGCCGGACCGGCGGCGTGGTCGAGGCGCACCTCGTAGCGATGCGCGTCGCGCTCGACCAGCACCAGCGCCAACTGCCCGGCCGCGGTGCGGACCGGGCAGATCACGAAATCGGAATTGATGCCGTTGGAGACGCGGATCTCATCCGCCGTGACCAGCCAATGGCCGTCCTCCAGGCGAGCCTGCGCCAGCGGCTGCGATGCCGCCCCGGCCGCCGCCTCCATGGCGCCCAGTGCACCGATCTTCCTGCCTGCGATCACATCCGGCAGGTAGCGGTCGCGGATGGCCGGGGCGGCCGCGAGCAGCAGGCGCGCCACGACGATGCTGTCCTGCACGCCGGGCAGCGCCTCGCCGCCGGCCTGGGCGAATTGTTCGAAGAGCAGGCCCTGCGTGCCACACGACAGGCCGAGGCCCCCCAGCGCCTTCGGGATGGCGGCGCCGGGCAGCCCGAATTCGGCCACCATCTGCTGCACCTCGTGCGCGGTGGCCCAGGACATCACCCGATGCCGGTGCTTGCACGCGACCGGATGGACCTCGCGCTGCGCGAAGGCCCGAAAGACCTCGACGGTGAGCCGTTGCTCTTCGCTGGGTGTGGTGAATTGCATGCATGGTCCTCTTGCCGACTTGCACGCATTGGAGGATTTCGGCGCCGCGCTGTCGCCCCCCCACGGTGGGGAGCGGGCCGGACACCCGCGGCGGGGGGGTGACGCGCGGCACGTCCCGCACTAAGGTGCATGCACCTGCGTTGCCGCACCGCAAGAGGCGCGCGCAAACGACCTGCAAGACCCTCACACCCAAGACAGAGATTTCCAAGTGACCGGACTCCCCCAGTTGCTTCGCCATCCGTGGATGGACGAAGACATCGAGACTTTCCGCGACCAGGTGCGTCGCTTCATCCACAACGAGTTGTCGCCTCACCTGGAGGGCTGGCGCCGGCAGGGCTACATTCCGCGCGAAGCCTGGCGCCCGTTCGGCGAGATGGGCTTCCTGCTGCCGGAGCTGGACGAGAGCTACGGCGGCGCCGGCGTCTCGATGGCCTACCAGCTGGTGGTGCAGGACGAACTGGCCAAGGCCGAGTTCCCCGGCAACATCGCGGTGCACAACCTGGCCGCGCACTACATCATGGATTACGGCACCGAGGCGCAGAAGCGTCGCTGGCTGCCCCGGCTGGCGAGCGGGGAACTGCTCGCGGGCATCGCGCTTACCGAGCCGGGCGCCGGCTCGGACCTGAAGGCGCTGCGAACCCGCGCGCGCCGCGACGGCGATCACTACGTGGTGGACGGCGGCAAGACCTTCATCACCAATGGCTTCTCGGCCAACCTGCTGGTGATGGCGGTGCGCACCGGCGACGCCGGCAGCCGCGGCGTGTCGCTGATCGTGGTGGAGACGGAAAACCTGCCTGGCTTTCGCGTCGGGCGGCGCCTGGAGAAGCTGGGGCAGCATGCCTCCGACACGGCGGAACTCTTCTTCGACGGCATGCGCGTGCCGGCCGACCATCTGCTGGGCAAGGAAGGCGAGGGCTTCGCCCAGCTCATGAGCCAACTGCCGTACGAGCGCATGCTGCTGTGCGTGCCGGCGGCCGCGGTGATCGAACTCGCGGTCGAGCTGACGGTCGAGTACACGCGCCAACGCAAGGCCTTCGGACAGACCGTGTTCGACTTCCAGAACACGCGCTTCAAGCTGGCCGAATGCGCGACCATCGCGCACGTGGTGCGCAGCTTCGTCAACGACTGCGTGCAGCGCCTGGTCGACGGCAATCTCGAGCCGGAGGCCGCCTACATGGCCAAGCTCTATTGCACCGAGCAGCAGGGCAAGGTGGTCGACGAGTGCCTGCAGCTCTTCGGCGGCTACGGCTACATGGTCGAGTACCCGATCGCGCGGCTGTACGCCGATGCGCGCATCCAGCGCATCTATGGCGGCACCAGCGAGATCATGAAGGATCTCATCGCGCGGAGGTTGGGGGCATGATGCCGCCACTGAGGGGCGTGAAGGTCGTCGAGTTCGAGGGCATCGGACCGGGGCCGCTGGCCGGCCGCATGCTGACCGACATGGGCGCCGAGGTGACCGTGGTGGCACCGCCGCAGCAAGGTTCGGTGTCCAGGCAGCTGGGCGGCGACCTGGAGAGCCCGCTGCGCCGCGGCAAGACCATCGTGCCGCTGGACCTCAAGCAGCCCGAGGGCAATGCCCGTGCCATGGCGCTGGTCGAGGCGGCCGACGTGGTGATCGAAGGCAATCGCCCCGGCGTGATGGAGCGCCTGGGCCTGGGGCCTGCGCAGTGCGCGGCGCGCAATCCGCGCCTGGTGTATGGCCGCATGACAGGCTGGGGCCAGAGCGGCCCGCTGTCGCATGCCGCCGGCCATGACCTCAACTACGTCGCGCTGACCGGACTGCTGTCGCTGTCGGCGCACCGTGGCGAACGCCCGATCCTGCCGCCGACCGTCGTCGGCGACGCCGGCGGCGCCCTCGGCATGGTCTTCGGCATCGCCTGCGCGCTCGTCGATGCGCGCGCCAGCGGGCAGGGCCGCGTGGTGGATGCCGCCATCGTCGACGTGGTGGCCATGCTGGGCACCATTGCCCACTGGGCGCGCGCCAACGGGCAGCTGGACAGCCCCGAGCCGAGTCCCTTCCACGACTCGCCCTTCTACGATGTGTTCGCCTGTGCCGACGGCGGCCTCATCACCATCGGCGCGCTGGAGCCCAAGTTCTATGCGCTGCTGCTGCAGAAGATGGGCCTGCATGACGTGGACCCGGCGGCGCAATACGACAAGGCGGCCTGGCCGGCGCTGAAGGCGCGGCTGGAAACGCTCATTGCCAGCCAGTCGCGGGCGCACTGGTGCGCGCTGCTGGAAGGCAGCGACGTCTGCTTCGCGCCGGTGCTGAGCATCGACGAAGCGACCCGACATCCGCACAACGTCGCGCGCGGCATCTACGGCCTGAGTGCCAGCGGCGGCCTGCAGGTGGCCAGTGCGCCGCGTTTCCTGCCGCTGCGCGAGTCAGAACAGGAATAGCAAAGGCCGAAGGGGCGGCTGACCACCGGGTTGGCAGCCGCTTCTGGCGGCCGCCCGGAGCGCCGCAGGCGCTTCGAGGGCGAGTTTTTTCATTCGGCGAAATTGCAGTCTTCCCGTCGAGCGGCTCCGGGTCAATACTCGCCCCAGGAGACAAGACATGACCATCGAGTGGCCCGGCGCCATCGCCAGCACCAAAGTGACTGCACCGCGCGCAGCCCGCCGGCTCGTGCCGCGCGAGGCCATGCTGGCGCGCCTGGTCGAGGCGCGCAACCAGCGCTGCGTGGTCATCCAGGCGCCGGCCGGCAGCGGCAAGACCAGCACGATGGTCGCTTGGCTGCAGGCGCTGGTGCCCTTCGACGTCGACGTTGCCTGGCTCTCGATCGCCCCCGAGGACAACGAACTGCCACGCTTCCTGCGCTGCCTGCTGGCCAGCATCGCGGAGGTGGACGTCGACCTGGTCGGCGAGGCCTCGCTGCTGGTCGACACCGATGTCGACGAGGCGGCCGTCGAGCACTGCGTCATTTCCCTGGTGCAGGCCATCGCCTCGCGCCGGCGTTCGCTGATGCTGATGCTCGACGACCTGCACTGGGTCGACGACCCGCGCATCTTCCAGACGATCCAGTGGCTGCTCGACCATGCGCCCCCGCAGCTGCATCTGGCGCTGGCGTCGCGCAGCGCGCTGCCCCTGTCGCTGGGGCGGCTGCGCGCGCAGGGCCAGCTTTCCACCTTCGATCTGCGCGACCTGAAGTTCTCCGCCGACGAATCGGAGCGCTTCCTGCGCGAGCACCTGGGGCAGATCGATGCGCGCGACGCCCACGCCCTGCACGGCATGACGGACGGCTGGGTGGCCGGCCTGCAGCTGTACGCAGTCGACCTCAAGGGCAAGCGCGGTGTTGCGCGCTCGCCGGTGCCCTTGTCGGATGCACGCGCCTTCGCCAGCTACTGCGAGCGCGAGGTGCTGGACCAGCTCTCGCCGGAAGACCTGCACCTGCTGACGCGCATGGCCGTGTGCCAACGCTTCTGCGCCTCCCTGTGCGCGTCGCTGCTGGGCCAGCCCCACGCCGTGGCCCGGATGATGACGCGGCTCACGCAACTGGACAGCGACAACTTCTTCATCGTCCGCATCCAGGGCCGCGACCGCGAGGCCTGGTACCGGCTGCATCCGCTGCTGCGCGAGGTGCTGCTCGCGCGCCTGGCGCGCGAGCCCGCCGAGGAGGTGCGCGCGTTGCACGCACTGGCCTGGCATTGGTTCGAGGAGCACGGGCCGGTCGACGAAGCGGTGCGGCACGCGCTGCGGGTGAACGAGACAAAGGCCGCGGCCGACATGGTCGCGGCCGTGGTGCGCGAGCTGCTCAACGGCGGCGAGCTGGGCCGCCTGTCCGCCCTGTTGCGGCAGATACCGGCCGAGGAGTTGCGTCCGCGCGGCAGCCTGCGCCTGGCGCAGGCCAACCTGCAGGTGTTCGCGCGCGACCTGCGTCCGCTGGCCCAGACCATCGCGCAGATCGATGCCGACTGCATGAGCGGCGAACTGGCGCTCGACCACCTGCAGCGCTACGAGCTCCTGCTGCTGCGCGCCTGCCTGGCGCTGCACTTGGACGACACCGCGGGCCTTAAGGCCATGCTGCCCGCGATGGCGCAGGTTCCCGAGGGCGCGGACGATCTCGCGCTGGCCGGCAGCGGCACGATCCAGGGCTGGGCGTACATCCACCTGGGTCGCTTCGAGCAGGCCCGCGAGGTCCTGACCGCCGGCGCCGGCGGCAGCGTCCGACAGGCCCTGGTCGCCCGCAGCCTGGGTGCGCTGAGCCATGTGATGGAGGGGCGCGTCGTCGAGGCCGAACGGATCCTGCGCGAGGTCTACGAGGAGGCCGAGCAACGCGGATCGGCCTTCGCCGGCGTGGCCTGCACGGCCGCGGCCCTGCTTGGCGACGTGCTCTATGAACTCGGCGAAGTCGAGTCCGCCCGCCGCCTGCTGGAGTCCCGGATCGAACTGATCGAACGCGTCACCATTCCTGACGCGGTGCTGCGCGCGTATGTGGTGCTGGCCACGGCGCACTGGCAGGAGGGACACCAGCTCGAAGCCTTCGATGCGCTCGACCGCCTGGAGGACTTCGCCGACGTGCGCGGCCTGGACCGCCTGCATGCCCATGCGCTGCGCCTGCGATGCGGCTGGAACCTTCGGCAAGGAAAGTCCGATGCTGCCAAGGCGGCGCTGGTCCGGCTCGAGGCGCTGGCGGCAAAGTACGCGGATGTGCTCCCGCCCATCCAGAGCGAGATCGAATGGTGCGCCGCCAGCGCGCGTGTGGCCGTGGCCTTCCAGATGGGCGATTTCCATGCCGCCGTCGGTGTGCTGGATGCGATGCTCGCGCGCGCCGAGAAGGCGGGGCGCGCACGCGCGATCGCACAGAACCGCCTGAAGCGCGCCTATGCGAACTGGCGGCTCGGCAAGACCGAGCGTGCGCGCACGGACCTGGTCGAAGCGCTCGCCGTCGGCCGCCGTCTTGGCCTGGTGCGCCGCCTGCTCGATGCGGTTCCCGAGCTTGCGGAAATGCTCGCTGCGCTGCTGCGGGAGAAGGACGTCGACCCGGTGCGCGCGTTCTACGTTCGCCAGCTTCTAGCTGCCGCGGCTGCCTCGGCACGCGCACCCGGCGCGACCGGCGATCCGGCGGGGGCCGGTGGCGCGGAGCCCCTGAAGGAGCGCGAGGTCGAGGTCCTCGAACTTCTGGCCCAGGCCCTGCCCAACAAGAAGATCGCACGTGCGCTCGGCCTGTCGACGCAGACCGTCAAGTGGCATCTGAAGAACATCTTCGCCAAGCTCGGCGTGACCAGCCGCGACGCAGCCGTGGCGCGCATGCGCGACGTGCAGGACCGCAAGGCAGCGCAGACCGGCGGCTGAGCGCGGGCGCACGGCGCGATCCACGAATCCAGGCGGGCCATCGCCCCGCGGTAGACGACTATTGTCAATGGATGGTCGGCTACTTGCGACCTTGGGCCGCTCGCCGTCCGTCCTGTTCGGCGAACGGAAGTTCCATCAACCTGTCCTGATCGCGTGGTACGCAACCTGGGGGTCGACTCGGTTTGTCAAACAAACCTGGGCCCATCGAAGCGACACTGGCGAGAAGCTGCTCGCAGGTCTGCCGGTTGATCTTTTCGACTACGGACGGGAGATTGTTTTGCTCGTGGCAATACTGAACGTAGTAGTAGTACCGGTTCGTGTCGCCCACGCAGGGATCGGACGACCGCAATCTTTGCCCTCCAAGTGGAGGTCCGGGCCCAGAGCACGCATAGCCGTCGTGGTCGCGAACGGCCGCAGCGCTCGGTTAGCCGGCGTTCCGGCGCGCCAGCAGGAACTCCCGGCCGTCCTCCCATCGCTCTGGATTGCGGCATACCCGCCAGCGCTTACCCAAACGCGCGACTGTCGTGCCTCGGTGCTTTTAGGTAGGCGTCGAAGAGCATTTGGTAGGGGCTCTTATTAGTGAGACTCGCGAACAACGCTTTTCGCAATGCCCCTTTGGCCGACTCGGGAAGCATGTAGTGAGCGGCCTTGCCCCACCACGGAAGCGCATCGAGAACGAGCCGCTCTTCTGCTGGGGGAGTGTCGAGGCAGCCCTTGACGTGAATGGTCGCCGTGACGAGTTGCTTGTCAATTTCGACGAGCGCCTGATTGATGCGTATCTTGTCGTCTTGAGCGGCAAGATCGAGGAGTCCGCGAAAGTGCTGCCGCAACTCGATGCCGGACGGTCCTTCTCGAAAAGCTATCGCGCTTTCCCAGGCCGCCAGCGGTGAGGCCGTACCTCGAAAAAACGACCCCCCAACGCTCATTCCCTTGCCTTGGGGCAATCCCCTGGTCGCGACTGCTCTTGCGCGCTCGTAAACAGTCGAATCGACCCATTCCAGCACCTGGGTCGCCGAGATCTCGTTTGTGCACAACGCGCAATAGTCAACAATCTCGCGTAGTCCTTCATCTTGGAGCAGATATCCTCGACAAGAGTGCGGCAGGTATCCCTCAAGATTCGAAGCTTTGGTGCACGCTTGATAGAAAACGCCCCGGGATACGAACAACGCTACTGATATCTCATCTTCGGTGAGCCGTGGTCTGAAGTCGCCATACGTTCGAACGGCGTGGCGGTCCGGGTGCGCCGGATCTCGATAGCACAAGGGTATCTTGTTAACGAACAGGGATGTTTGCGTTCTCCGCAACGCATCCATGCCCGCAATCCATTTGACGACAAGTTCCTGAGCGAGGCCAAGGCGATCCCTATCAACGTCGTACAGGTAAGTCGGCAGCAGCGTCTTGTCTTGGCGCAGCGTTTCGAACTTCGGGAACCACCGATATACCCATGCTAGGTTTTGATGGCCGCCACTGTCCAATGCCCGCTTACCGAAATCTGGATCGAGTGGCGGGTCTGTCACGTCCGTCAGCGTGCTTGATCCTTCCCAAGTGAGTTCATCGACGAGCACTAGCGCCGTCACCAGTTCGTACAGCGCGCGGCGATCTTCGCGCTCGGCTGAGGGGAATCGCATGTAGTACTCCCTCGCATGCTCGGCCCCGAGTTGGCCGGATTCGGTAGTACCGACATACAGCGCGCGGCCCGCACTGGCCAATGTGGCGTTATCAACGAGCAACGTTGTCATCGTTCTACCTTCCACTCAAGGTGGGCTTGCGCCTCGATGATTCTGTGAAGATGCCCTTGTTGCAATCACTCGTGTGGGTCGTACCGCCAAATCGGGGCGTCGGCTCCGTTCAGATAGCAGTCACTGGGCGGGCAAGCACGACCGGCTGATTGTGGCCGAAACCGGGGCTAGCTCTCAGCGCCAGAAAGCTGCCCCTCGGCCTGAGCATGCATCCCTCCGCAGGGTCTTTCATATGAGCAGTGCCGAGTGCTTGGACAGCACCCGGCGCGTCGTTGACTCGCACAACTTGATGGGAGTTCGTCATGGAAAACCGTGTCCAACGCTACGCGGCGGCAGGCGGCCCGCGCTTGCCGTTTACGAGGCCTTGGGCGCGTCTCTAGACGCTCCCGGCGAGCGCCTTGTCCTTCTCGTTCTGCGCTTGCTGCAGCACGCGCCAGAGCACCTTGCCCGCAGGCGTCTTCGGCAGGCTGTCCACGATCTCCACCAGCCGCGGCGCCTTGTATGACGCCATGGTGCCGCGGGCCCACTCGATCAGCTGCTCGGGCGTGACCGTCTGGCGCGCCTCGGGCCGCAGCACGATGAAGGCCTTGACGGTTTCGCCGCGGCGCGCGTCGGCGGCCGCGATGACGCAAGCCTCCTGCACCGCAGGGTGCCCGTACATCCACGATTCGACTTCGCTCGGCCAGACCTTGAGCCCCGAGGCGTTGATCATCCGCTTGAGCCGGTCGACCACGTAGAAGTAGCCGTCCTCGTCGTGGTAGCCGATGTCGCCGCTGCGCAGGAAGCGCTTGCCGTCGATCTCGATGAAAGCCTCGGCGGTGGCCTGCGGCATGTTCCAGTAGCCGTCGAACAGCGTCTTCGTGTGAAGGATGATTTCGCCGTGCACGCCGGGACCGAGTTCCTCGCCGGTCGACGGGTCGATCACGCGCGCATCGGAGTCGATCCACGGAATGCCCGCGCACTGGCGCCGCGGGGCCTGCGGCGGATTGACGTGCGAGGCGCTGCAGGTTTCCGTCATGCCGTAGCTCTCGATCAGCGTCAGGCCGAAGCGCTGCTTGATCTCGTCGGCCACGGCCTGCGGGATGGGCGTCGCGCCGCCGAGGACGTAGCGCAGCGAAGACAGGTCGCGCGGCTTCTCGGCCAGTTGGGCGAGAAGCTCCACGATCATCGGCGTCACGCCGCCCCAGACGCGCACGCGGCGCCGCTCGAGCAGTTCGGCGGTGGCACCGGCGTCCCAGCGCGAGAGCTGCACCTGGGTGCGTCCGCCCGCGAGCAGCACGTTCATCATCGCCATGCCGCCCATGTGGTTGAGCGGCATGCAGGTCAGCTCGGTGTCGTCCTCGCAAAAATCCATCCACGCGATGCGCTGGTTGAGCGTCTGCACGAAGGCCCGGTGCGACATCATGGCGCCCTTGGCCTTGCCGGTGGTGCCCGAGGTGTAGGCGATCACGGCGAGGTCGGCGCCGCGCGCGCTGGAGGGCAGCGGCGCGATGTCGGCCGCCAGGGCGCCCATGAAGTCGTGCACCAGCGGCTGGCTGCCGTGCTCGCGCGGCGCCAGCACGAAATCGGGGATCGTCATGAAGGGCACGTCCTCGGGCCGGCCGGCCAGGTCGCTGTAGGCGCCCGCGATGACGCCTTCGAGCGCGCCATCGTCCAGCAGCGGCTGCAGCCGGGGCAGGAAGTCCTGCATCGCGATTGCCACGCGCGCGCCGGAATCGCTCGCGTAGTAGCGCAGCTCGGCATCGGTGCTCATGGGGCTGAGCGCCACCACCACCGCGTCGCAGCGCAGGATCGCGTAGTAGGCCATCACGAACTGCGGGCAGGGCTGCATCACCAGCAGCACGCGGTCGCCGCGGCGCACCTCCAGGTGCTGCTGGAGGTAGCCGGCCAGTGCCACGGCGCCGTCATGCAGCGCGCGGTAGGTGGTGGGGCGCCCGTAGTAGTCGATGGCCGTGCGCTCGGGGTGGAGCTCCGCCCGCTGCGGCAGGTGGTCGAAGAGGTTGCGCTCGGGCATCTCGAGGGTGTGCGGTACGCCGGCGGGCCAGTGGGCGTGGTGCCTCGTCAACTGTGGCATGTTGGAATTCCTTATCGACTGCGCCGTTGTTAGGACGGGTTCAGAACCCGCCGCGTCCGCCACCGCAGATCAGCGTCTGGCCGGTCACGTAGTTCGACTCGGGCAGGCACAGGATGTAGACCGCACCGGCCGCTTCCTCGACGGTGCCCATCCGGCCGAGCGGGATCTCCTTGGCGGCGAGTGCGATCTTGTCCGCGGGAATGCCCACGCGGACGTCGCGGCCGTCGACCTTGACAGTCGTCTCTTGCGTGACGGCCTGCGTCAGGCGCGTCTCGACCGCACCGAAGGCGACGCAGTTGACGTTGACCTTCATGCGGCCCCATTCCTTGGCAAGCGCCTTGGTCATGCCCATCACACCGGACTTGGCCGAGGAGTAGTTGACCTGGCCCGCGGTGCCGCCGGTGCCCGAGGTCGACGAGATGTTGACCACCTTGCGGAACACTTCCTTGCCCGCCTCGGCCTCGGCCTTGCTGGCTTCGCGGAAGTGGGGCTGCGCGGCGCGCAGCACGCGGAAGGGCGCCTTCAGGTGGCAGTCCAGGATGGCGTCCCACTGCTCGTCGCTCATCTTCTGGATGACGTTGTCCCAGGTGTAGCCGGCGTTGTTGACGATGATGTCGAGCGCGCCGAAGGTGTCCAGCGCGGTCTTGACGATGCGCTCGCCGAAGTCGGCCGCGGTCACGTTGCCGACGCAGGCCACCGCGGCGCCGCCGGCCTCGCGGATCTCGGCCACTACTTCCTCGGCCGGTGCCGCGTCGAGGTCGTTGATGACGATGCGCGCGCCTTCGCTGGCGAGCTTCAGTGCCACGCCGCGGCCGATGCCACGGCCCGATCCGGTGATGATGGCGACCTTGCCTTCGAGTTTTCTGCTCATGTGTGTCTCTTGCTGGATGTTGGATTGAATGAAGTTCAGACGACGGCGATCACGGCCTGGCCAGTGATCTTGACGTCGCCCTGCTGGTTGGCGACCTGCATGTCGATGCGCAGGCGTATCTCGCCGTCCTGCTCGAAGCGCTCGGCGACGACGCCGGTGCAGCTGGGCGCGTCGTGCACGGCGGTGATGCCGGTGAAGCGGATGTTCAGCGAGCGCACGCGCGCCTGGCCGGCCCAGTCGGTGACCATCCGGCCCACGTAGGCGGCCGAGAGCATGCCGTGCGCGAACACGTCGTCCACGCCGGCCGCTCGCGCGAAGTCGATGTCGATGTGCATCGGGTTGTGGTCGCCCGAGGCGCCGGCGTACAGCGCCAGCGTGGTGCGGGAGATCGCGGGGATCTGCAAGGTGGCCGTGCTGTCGCCGACCTTCAGGGCCTGGAGTTGTTGGAGGTCGATGGCCATCAGCTTGCCTTTCCGAGTTGGCGCTGCACGACGGTGGAGCGCAGGTCGGCGACGTGCACGCCGTCCTGGTTGGTGACGCGGGTTTCCTTGATCAGGAACTCCAGCGCGCCGCCTTTCTTCTCGTAGATGTCGGCGATGCGCGACTCGAAGGTCAGCGCCTCGCCCGCGCACGCCGGTGCGTGGTAGGCGTAGGCCTGCTCCGCGTGCAAGATGCGCTTGAGCTCCATGCCCACGAGCTTGAGTACGTCGCGCGAGGGGAAGGCCTGCGTTTCCAGGCACGACAGGTAGGTTGGCGGCACGCGCAGCGAGCGCAGGCCGGAAGCGCGGGCGGCGTCCACGTCGCTGTAGATGGGATCGGTCTCGCCGATCGCCTTGGCGTAGAAGCGCACCGCGCCTTCCTCGATGGTGACAGTGCGCCGGCCGAGGTCGGTTCCGATGAAGGACTTGTCGATCATGGGTGTCTGCCGGGCGTTCAGTTCTTGCCGTACAGCGTCACCACGCAGGCGCCGCCGAGGCCGATGTTGTGCTGCAGGCCGATGCTCGCGCCTTCCACCTGCCGTTTGTCGGCTGTGCCGCGCAACTGGTTGGTGAGCTCGTAGCACTGGGCCAGGCCCGTGGCGCCCAGCGGGTGGCCCTTGGACAGCAGGCCGCCGGACGGATTGGTCACCACCTGGCCGCCGTAGGTGTTGTTGCCGTCGAGCACGAACTTCATGCCTTCGCCGGTGGCGCAGAAGCCCAGGCTTTCATAGGAGAGCAGTTCGTTCTGCGCGAAGCAGTCGTGCATCTCCGCCACGCGAATGTCCTCGGGGCCGATGCCGGCCTTCTCGTAGACCTGCTTGGCGGCGGCGCGCGTCATGTGGTCGCCGACGTAGCTGATGAGCGAGGGCGGGTCGAAGGATTCGACCGGGTCGGTGGTCATTGCCTGCGCCAGGATCTGCACGTCGGTGCGCAGGCCGTGCTTCTTCGCGAATTTCTCGGACACGATGATGGCGGCAGCGGCGCCGCAAGTGGGCGGGCAGGCCATCAGGCGGGTCATCACGCCGGGCCACATGACCTTGTCGGCCATCACTTCCTCGGTGGTCACGATCTTCCTGAACAGCGCCAACGGGTTGTTGGCGGCATGGCGGCTGGCCTTGGCGCGGATCGCGGCGAAGGTCTCCATGGTGGTGCCGTACTTCTGCATGTGCTCGCGGCCCGCGCCGCCGAAGCCGCGCAGCGCCTGCGGGATCTCGATGTCCGAGGTCAGGCCGAACAGCACCGGCAGGAAGCGCTCGCGCGTGGGCGGGCGGTCGTCCCACGGCGACTTGAGCGCGCCGGCCTGCATCTGCTCGAAGCCGAGCGCCAGCGCGCAGTCGACCTGGCCGCTCTCGACCGCGGCGCGTGCCAGGAAGAGGGCGGTCGAGCCGGTCGAGCAGTTGTTGTTGACGTTGACGATGGGGATGCTGGTCTGGCCCACCTCGTAGATGGCGGTCTGGCCGCTGGTGGAGTCGCCGAAGACATAGCCGGCGAAGGCCATCTGCACCTTGTCGTAGCCGATGCCGGCATCGGCCAGCGCCAGGCGCAGGGCCTCGGCACCCATCTGCGTGTAGCTCGGGCTTGCGCCGGGCTTGCTGAAGGGAATCATGCCGACGCCGGCCACAATCACTTTCTCGCTCATATCAGTCTCCAGGTTTGGGGGCGCCATCGCGGCGCCGGTTCATTCATGATGGTCCGCACGCCGGGCCGCGGCACCACTCCCACGGAGTAGCGGCACGGGCGCCGGACACGCGGATAAAAAATCAGAGCTTGCGTGCGATGAGTTCGCGCATCACTTCGCTGGCGCCGCCAGCGATGCGCTGGTAGCGCAGGTCGATGAACGCCCGCGCAATCGGGTACTCGACCATGTAGCCGTAGCCGCCGTGCATCTGCACCATGTCGTCCACGGCCTTCCACATCGCCTCGGTGGAGAACAGCTTGGCGATCGCGGCCTCCTGCAAGGTGATCTTGCGCTGCATGTGCTCGCCGATGTAGTAGTCGACCATCAGGCGCGTGGCGACGGCCTGCGCCTTGATGTCGGCCAGCTTGAACTTGGTGTTCTGGAAGTCCCACACCGTCTGGTCGAAGGCCTTGCGCTGCTTCACGTAGTCGATGGTCAGGCCCAGCAGCCATTCAAGCTTGCTGGCCGCGGCGACCGCCATCAGCAGGCGCTCCTGGGCCAGTTCCTGCATCAGGTACTTGAAGCCCATGTTCTCTTCGCCGAGCAGGTTGCCCACGGGCACGCGCACGTCGTCGAAGAACAGCTCGGCCGTGTCGGCCGCGTGCAGGCCGACCTTCTCCAGCTTGCGGCCGCGGCGGAAGCCCGCGCGCTCGGCCTCGACCAGGATCAGGCTCACGCCCTTGGCGCCCGCCTGCGGATCGGTCTTGCAGGCCAGCAGGATGAGATCGCAGTTCAGGCCGTTGCTGATGAAGGTCTTGGCGCCGTTGATCACGTATTCATCGCCTTCGCGCCTGGCGGTGGTGCGCATCGCCTTGAGGTCGCTGCCGCCGCCGGGTTCAGACATGGCGATGGACAGGATCGATTCGCCGGCGCAGATCGAGGGCAGCCACTTCTGCTTCTGTTCCTCGGTGCCCAGGCGCAGGATGTAGGGCGCGATGATCTCGGAGTGCAGGCCGAAGCCCAGGCCCGAGACGCCGCAGCTGGACTGGGCTTCGCCCAGCACGGCCGCATGGCCGAAGTCACCGCCGCCGCCGCCGTATTCGACGGGGATGGTGGTGCACAGAAGGCCTTCGCGCCCGGCCTTGAGCCAGGTCTCGCGGTCCACGCGGCCGGCGCGGTCCCAGTCGGCCTGGCGCGGCAGGCATTCGCGCTCGAAGAAGCGCCGCGCCGTGTCGCGGAATTGCTCGTGGTCCTCGCGAAAGACCTTGCGTTGAATTTCCATGGAATCCTCTTGGCAAATGGGGGTGTTCTTGGCGGCGGGGCGCGTTGGGCGAGGCCCGCCGGCTTGACTGTCATGGTCGCGCGGGCCTCCGTGGCGGTCACCACTCCAGTGGAGTGGAAGGGGCCGCTGTCAGCGCCGCAGGCCCAGCAGTTCGCGCGCCACCACCCAGCGGTGCACTTCGCTCGGCCCTTCGTAGATGCGCATCAGGCGCGTCTCGTTGGCCATCTGTTGCAGGGGGAGCTCCTTCGTCATGCCCATGGCGCCGAAGGCCTGCATCACGTGGTCGATGATTTCCCAGGCCATCTCGGTGGCGTAGACCTTGATCATCGAGACCTGGCTGCGCGCTTCCTCGCCGCGGTCGATGCGGGCGGCGGCCTCGTAGGTCATGAGGCGGCAGGCATGGATGCGGGTGGCCGCGTCGGCGATCCACCACTGGATGGCCTGGCGCTCGGCCAGCGGCGCGCCGAAGGTGCTGCGCTGCGGCGCGTATTCGCACAGCATGTCGAGAGCGCGCTGCGCGCGGCCGATGCACCAGGCCGCCATCTGCACGCGGCGGCTGCTCAGGCGCGCCTGCATCGGCGCGAAGCCCGCGCCTTCCTTGCCGAGCAGCTGGCCGCCGCCGACGCGGCAGTTGTCGAAGCTCACCTCGAAGGTCGAGTGGCCGCCGATCATCGGGATGCGCCGCTCGACGTTGAAGCCGGGCGTGCCCCGGTCCACGATGAACGCGGAGATGCCGCCGCGCGCGCCCTTGGCTTTGTCGGTGACAGCCAGCACGATGGACCAGTCGGCGCGGTCCGCGCGCGTGATCCAGATCTTGCGGCCGTTGATCACCCAGCCGTCGCCGTCGCGCTCGGCCCGCGTCTTCATGCCCGCCGGGTCGGCACCGGCGCCGGGCTCGGAGATGGCCATGGCCGAGACGGTCTCGCCGCGCGCATAGGGCGCGAGGTAGCGCTCGCGCTGGTCGTCATTGGCGCTGAGCATCAGCATGCGCAGGTTGGGCGAATCCGGCGGCAGCTCATAGGGCGTGATGGTCTTGCCGAACTCCTCGTTGACGCCCACCATCGCCGTGACCGGCATATCGGCGCCACCCATCTCGGTGGGCGCGTCCAGGCCCCAGAGACCCAGCTCCTTCGACAGTGCGTCGAGGCGCTGGTGTTCCTCCGGCAACAGCGCGAACTGGCCGGTGGTGGATTCGCGTGCCATGGCGCCCGCTTCCAGTGGCAGCAGTTCGTCGCGTACGAAGCGCGCGACGAGGTCCTTGAGCATCTGGTGCTCTTCTTCGAGTTCGAAGTTCATGGTGTGTCTCTTTTCAGTCTTGGCGTTGGGGGAGGGCGCGCGGCATCGCAATGCCTGCTTCGCGCAGCACCTCCTGGGTGTGCTCGCCGAGCGACGGCGCATGGCGGCGAAGCGTGGCGGGGGTCTTGTGGAACAGGGTGGCGGGGCGCAACTCGCGGAGCGCGCCTTCGGTCGGATGCGTCGAGTTTTGGAACAGGCCGACCGCTTCGAGGTGCGGATGACCCGGCAGATCGTCCAGGCGGCAGATCTCGGTGGCCGGGATGTCGAGCCGCTCGCACAGGGCCAGCCAGTCGGCGCTCGAGCGCGTGGGCGTGATCTCGGCCAGGCAGGCGTAGAGCTGGCGGATATGCCTGTTGAGCTGATGCCGGCTGGACAAGTCGTAGGCGCGCGCGATGTCTTCGCGCCCCACGGCCTCGAAGAAGGCGCTCCAGTGGCGGCCGGTGTAGGGCAGCAGGCTGATCCAGCCGTCGGCCGTGGGCACGGGGCGGCGACCGCCGTCGAGCAGGCGCGCATAGCCGGCCGGCGCGGGCGAGCCCGGGAAGCTCAGGCCGCCCATGTGCTCGGCCAGCACGAAGGAGGCCATGGTCTCGAGCATCGGCACCTCGACGTACTGGCCTTCGCCGCGGCGCCCGCGGTGGACCAGCGCCGCCATCACGGCATTGGCCAGCGCGAGCCCGCAGACCTTGTCGGCGATCAGGCTGGGCATGTAGCCGGGCGCCTCGCCGTCGATGGCGCCCAGGCCCACCATGCCGCAGGACGCCTGGATGATGTCGTCGAAGGCAGGGCGGTCGCGCCAGGGGCCGTCCTGGCCGAAGCCGGTGGCCACGCAGTAGACGATCTTCGGATTGAGCGCAGCCACCGCCTCATAGCCGAAGCCCAGGCGCTCGATGGCGGCGACGCGCATGTTGTGCACGACCACGTCCGCACCCGCGATCAGTGCGCACAACGCGGCGGCATCGTCCTCCTGCTTGAGGTCGAGCACCACCGAGCGCTTGTTGCGGTTCAGCGCCAGGTAGATCGAGCTCATGCCCGGATGCAGTGACACGCCGTTGGCGCGCATGAGGTCGCCTTCCGGCGGCTCGACCTTGATCACGTCGGCGCCGAAGTCGGCGAGCACCTGCGTGGCCAGCGGGCCGAGCACCACGGCCGTCAGGTCGATGACCCGGATGCCGGCCAGCGGTCCGGTGGGAGCCTGTTCGCGCATGGCCATCAGGTCCGGGTGAAGTTGGCCGGGCGGCGCGCGGCCATCGCGGCCACGCCTTCGCGGAAATCAGCGCTGACCATCTGACCGATCTGGATCTCGCGCTCGCGCCGGTTGACCTCGGCGATGCGTTCGGCCAGGCCGAGGCGCAGCGAGGCGCGCGTGCTTTCGACGGCGGTGGGGCTCGATTCGGCGATCTCGGCCGCCAGCGCCAGGGCGCGCGGTAGCACTTCGGCGTCGGCGACCAGTTCGTCGGCCAGCCCGATGCGCTGGGCTTCGGCGCCGTCGATGCGGCGGCCGGTGAAGAAGAGCAGGGCGGCCTGCTGCTCGCCGACCAGCCGCGGCAACGTGAGCGTGAGGCCGAAGCCGGGGTGGATGCCGAGGCGGTTGAAATTGGCGCTCAGGCGCGCGGAGGGGCCTGCCACGCGGAAGTCGGCCACCAGTGCAAGACCCAGCCCGGCGCCGATCGCCGCGCCTTGCACCGCCGCCACGATGGGCTTGCGCGTGCGGAACAGGCGCATGGCCTGTTGGTAGAAGGGGCCGGGGTCGGGCGTGCCCTGCGTGACGCCGCCGAAGTCGGCGCCCGCGCAGAAGGCCTTGCCAGCCGAGGAGAGCACGATGGCGCGGCAGTCGTCGTCGGCATCCAGCGCCTCCAGCTGCCCGGCCAGGCGGGTGACGAAGTCCATGTCGATGTAGCCCGGCGCTTCGCGTCGCATCTCGATGTGGGCGACATGTCCGGTAAGGGTGATGCAGAGGTCGGGGGAACTGGTCATGGGATGTCTCGTTCGGACGGGCCTTCGTGCAGCCCCGGTCAGCGGTTTGTAGGAGCACAAGTATTTGCGTAGGCAAAGGCTCCGCACCATGGTCAAATTTCGCTCTTCGAAATTGCAGCGAGCATTTGCCATGGCCCGTTCACCGCCTTCAGTCCCTTCGAAAAAGCCTTCGACGCGCAGCCTGACGCGGCAAAGCGGCACCTTCACGCGCTCGACCGCCGGCAGCCAGTCGCTGGTGCGCGGTCTCGACCTGCTGCGAGCCTTCCTGCCCAGCGTGCCGGCGCTCACCAACGCGGAACTGGCCGAGCGCACCGGCCTGCCACGGCCCACCATCAGCCGGCTGACGAACGCGCTGGTGGGCGCGGGATTCCTGGTGCATGAAGCCCAGACCGGCGCCTACCGCCTGGCGCCGGTGCACCTGAGCCTGGGCGTGGCCTTTCGCCAGACCAAGTCCGAACTGGCGCTGGCCCTGCCGCTCATGCGAAAGGTGGCCGTGGCCGAGAAGATCAACGTCGGCCTCTCGACCCCTGACGGATTGGCGATGGTGTACCTGGAGACCTTGCGGGAGAGCCGGGGGCCGGTGCAGCGACAGGTGACGGCGGGCATTCGGCTCGCGATCGAGTCGAACTCACCCGGGCATGCGTACCTTGCCGCGCTCGACGCGCGCTCGCGCCAGCGCATCCTGAAAGCGCTCGAAGCCCAGCACGGCGCACGCTGGCCGGCGCTGCGCAAGGACATCGACAAGTCCCTGGCGAGCCATACGCGCCTGGGCTATTGCCGCTCGGACGCCATCCCCGGCATGTCGGCCATCGCGGCTGGACTGCGCGCGCCGGACCGCACCTTCTACGCCATCAACTTCAGCCTGTCGGCGAAGGATGGCGATAACGAACCGCTCGTGCAGCGCTGCGCGCCGGTGCTGCGCAAGCTGGTCGAAGACGTGCAGCGCGCGTGGGATGAAATGGCCAGGGTGCAGGCGCCCGCTGGATCAACCTGAATTTCGCTCATCGAAATTGAGCTCTGGTCCCGGCCCGGGCTTGCGAGAACACTGGGTGCACTACAGGAGACAAAGACATGCACCACACGACCAATCAATCGCGCCGCCAACTGCTTTGCAGCATCGCCGGCGCAGGCCTGGCCTCCATGGCCGGAACCCTGCCTTTCGCCGCGCACGCCGCGGACCCCACCTTTCCGTCGCGGCCGATCCGCATGGTGGTGGCCTTCAATCCGGGCAGCGGCTCGGACATGCAGGCGCGCGTCATTGCACAGGTGCTCAGCGAGAGCACGGGGCAGCCGGTGATAGTCGACAACAGGGCGGGCGCGAATGGCATCGTCGCGGTGCAGTCGGTGCTCAATGCGCCGGCCGATGGCTACACCATGCTGTTCGGCAGCAACTCGACCTTCGCGATCAACGCCGCGCTGATCCGCAACATGCCCTACGACCCGATCGCCGACTTCACGCCGCTGAGCCTGATCAGCAGCCAGTACTGCATGGTGCTGGTGCCGGCCGATTCGCCGTACAAGACGATGGCCGACCTGATCGCCGACGCGCGCAAGCGGCCCGGCGCGCTGAACAACGGCGCCGGTTCGCCGGGCTACAACCTGTGGTCCACCTGGCTCAACGAACTCACCGGCATCAAGACGGTCAACATCCAGTACAAGGGCGGCGGGGAAGTGGTCAGCGCACTGCTGGGCAAGCAGGTGGACTATGCGGTGGCGGTCATCAGCCTGGAGATGATCAAGTCCGGCAAGCTGCGCGCGCTGGCCGTGAGCGGCCCGAAGCGCATGCCTTCGCTGCCAGGCGTGCCGACCATGGCCGAGGCCGGCGTTCCCGAGTTCCAGGCCTTCGTCTGGACCGCACTTGGCGTCTCGGCGAAGACGCCGCAGCCCATCGTGCGCCAACTGGAAGCCGCCGTCCTGAAGGCGGCCAGGTCGCAGGCGTCGCTGGACTTCCTGCAGAAGCAGGACGCGTCGCCGATGGCCGGTGGCCCCGAGCAGATGCGCAACTTCCAGCGCGAGGAGATCCAGCGCTGGAAGCGGATCGTCGCGGCCAACGGCATCGAGTTGCAGTAGGACTCGGTTCGACATGCTCGACGCAAGCTATCTGGAAGTCGGCGGCCTGGAAAGACAAGAACCCGTACAGGCCCCCGGATTGGCAGTCGACAGGCTCGAGGCCTTCCTGCATCGGCGCTTGCCGGGCCTGCTCGGCCGCATGCGCGTCGAAGCCATCGGCGGCGGCCAGTCCAATCCCACCTACTTCGTGGACTTCGACAACCGTCGCATGGTGCTGCGCAAGAAGCCTGCCGGCGATGTCCTGCCTTCGGCCCACGCGGTGGACCGCGAATACAGGGTCATGCAGGCGCTCGCGAGCACGGCGCTGCCGGTACCGCCGGTGGTGCTCTACCACGCGGAGCCCGACATCGTGGGCACCGCGTTCTACCTCATGGAGCGCGTCGAGGGACGCGTGTTCCAGGACAACCAGCTGCCCGGCATGGCGCCTGCCGAGCGCCGCGCCATCTACCTCGCCATGGCCGACACGCTCGCGCAGTTGCACGCGGTGGACTGGCGCGCAGCGGGCCTCTCGGATTTCGGTCGCGAGGGCGGCTTCTTCGCGCGCCAGCTGCGCCGCTGGAACCAGCAGTGGGCGCTGTCCAGGACGCGAGAGAACCCCGCCATCGACGAACTGCTGGCCTGGTTGGGCGAGCACATGCCCGCCGATGACGAGACCACGCTCACCCATGGGGACTTCAAGCTCAACAACCTGCTGTTCCATCCCGAGGAGCCGCGCGTCGTAGCGGTGCTCGACTGGGAACTCTCGACCCTGGGCCATCCGCTGGCCGACGTAGCGTTCAACACCGTCGCCTGGCGCACGCTGCCCACCGAGTTCGGCGGCATCCGCGGGGCGGATCTCGCGGCGCTGGGCATTCCGTCGGAACACGAGTACCTGGCGCACTACTACCGCCGCACGGGCCGCGACGCGGCTCGGCGGGCCACGCCTTTCCACTGGGCCTTTGCGCTGATGCGCTGGGCCGTGATGTTCGAAGGGATCGCGGCACGCGCCGCGCAGGGCAATGCCGTGGCCAGCAACGCGGCCGAGGTAGGGCAACTGGGACTCGCGCTGGCGCAGCGCGGGCTCGAGGCGATCCGTACCCCGGTTCCCCATTTCTGAAAACATCCGTCCGGAGATCGACCTTGGAATTCCAGTACAGCGAAGAGAGCCTGCAGATGCAGCGCACCGTGCGTCAGTTCATGGACCGCCATGTGCTGCCGCGCAACGCCGAGTTCGAGCGGATCGCGGCCACGAAGGCCTATCCGACCGCCGTGGTCGAGCCGCTGAAGGCATTGGCGCGCGAGGCGGGGTTGTGGAACCTGTTCCTGCCGGGGCTGCGTGAGGACGAGCCGGGCACGCGGCTCGGCAACATGGAATACGCGCCGCTGGCGGAGATCATGGGGCGCCTGCCCTGGGCGTCCGAGGTGTTCAATTGCAGCGCGCCCGACACCGGCAACATGGAACTGCTTCATCTGTTCGCGACGCCTGAGCAGCGCGAGCGCTGGCTCGTGCCGCTGCTCGATGGCGAGATCCGGTCCTGCTTCTCCATGACCGAGCCCGATGTGTGCTCGTCGGACGCCACGAACATCGAGACCAGCATCCGGCGCGAGGGAGACGAGTACGTCATCAACGGTCGCAAGTGGTTCACGACCGGCGCGCTGCATCCGAACTGCAGGTTCGCCATCGTCATGGGGGTGACCAACGATCAAGCCGATGCACCTCGGCATGCCCGCCACTCCATGGTCATCGTGCCTCTGGATACGCCCGGCTTTCGCATGGTGCGGGACGTGCCCATCATGCATCACCATGCGCCCGAGGGGCACTGCGAGGTGACCTACACCGATGTGCGCGTGCCGGTGGCCAACCTGCTCGGCCAGGAGGGCGAGGGCTTCGCGCTCGCGCAGGCGCGACTGGGACCGGGACGCGTGCACCACTGCATGCGCACCATCGGCCAGTGCGAGCTGGCCATGGAGCTGATGTGCGAACGCGCGCTGACCCGCCGCGCCTTCGGCAAGCACCTCGGCGATTTCTCGAACGTGCAGGACTGGATCGGCTATTCGCGCGTGGAGATCGACCAGGCACGCCTGCTCGTGCTGCAGGCGGCCTGGAAGATGGACACCTACGGCAACAAGTCTGCGCATGTGGACGTGTCGGCCATCAAGCTCGTTGCCGCGCAATTGCAGACGCGCGTGGTCGATCGGGCCATGCAGGTCTTCGGTGCGATGGGCGTGACGCCCGACACGCCCCTGTCCTACCTGTGGTCCTGGGGCCGGGCCATGCGCTTCTTCGATGGACCGGACGAAGTGCACCTGCGCACCCTGGCGCGCGCGGAGCTGTCACGGGCGCGCGAGAACCTGGGCTCGACCGCGGCCTATTACGCCGAGCACTGAAAAGCGCAACGCGAACAGATCTATCTTGAGAGTGGAAAAAGCAGAGTCATGAAAATTGCGAACCATGTGTTCCTGGTCACCGGCGGCGCATCCGGCCTCGGCGAAGGCGTTGCGCGGATGTTGGCCGCGAACGGCGCCAGGGTCGTCATCGCCGACATGCAGGTGGAAAAAGGCGAGGCCGTTGCCGCCGAAGTGGGCGGCGTGTTCGTGAAATGCGATGTGAGCCAGGAAGCGGACGGACAGGCTGCCGTGGCCGCGGCGCTCGAACTGGGCAAGCTCGTGGGCCTCATCAACTGCGCTGGCATCGCGCCCGCCGAGAAGACGGTCGGCAAGAATGGTCCGCACGCGCTTGCTGCTTTCAGCAAGACCGTGACGGTCAATCTGCTTGGCACGTTCAACATGATCCGCCTTGCGGCCGACGCCATGTCCAGGAACGAGCCCGAGCCCACGGGCGAGCGCGGCGTGTTGATCTCGACGGCCTCGGTTGCCGCCTATGACGGCCAGATCGGGCAGGCTGCCTACAGCGCGTCGAAGGGTGGCGTGGTCGGGATGACCTTGCCCATCGCGCGTGACCTTGCACGCCTGGGGATTCGCAACATGACGATTGCACCTGGAATCTTCGGCACGCCCATGCTGTTCGGCATGCCGCAGGAGGTGCAGGACGCACTGGCCGCCAGCGTGCCCTTTCCATCGCGGCTCGGCCGGCCCGCGGACTACGCCAGCCTGGCCCGCCACATCATCGAGAACGACATGCTCAACGGCGAAGTGATTCGCCTGGACGGCGCGATCCGCCTGCCTCCGCGTTGACGAAACCCTCACTGCCATGCTCCTCACATCCGATCACGAGGCGATCCGCGACGCCGTTCGCGAATTCGCGCAAACCGAACTCTGGCCCCACGCGCCGCGCTGGGATCGCGAACACAGCTTTCCGAAGGAGGCGCACGCCGGCTTGGCGGCGCTCGGCGCCTATGGCATCTGCGTGCCCGAGGAGGATGGCGGCGCCGGGCTCGACTACCTCGCGCTCGCCCTGGTGCTGGAAGAAATCGCCGCGGGCGACGGCGGGACCAGCACGGCCATCAGCGTCACCAACTGCCCGGTCAATGCCATCCTCATGCGGTACGGCAATGCGCAGCAGAAGAAGCATTGGCTGCAGCCGCTGGCGCAGGGGAAGATGCTCGGCGCCTTCTGCCTGACCGAGCCCCAGGCGGGCAGCGATGCTTCGTCGCTGCGCACCACCGCGCGCAAGGACAGCGAGGGCTGGGTGATCGACGGCGTCAAGCAGTTCATCACCAGCGGCAAGAACGGACAGGTCGCGATCGTGATCGCCGTCACCGACAAGGGGGCTGGCAAGCGCGGCATGGGCGCCTTCATCGTGCCGACCGACGCGCCGGGCTACAACGTCGCTCGCCTGGAAGACAAGCTCGGCCAGCATTCGAGCGACACCGCCCAGATCAACTTCGACGGCTGCCGCATTCCCGCCGGGAACCTCATCGGCCAGGAGGGCGAAGGCTACAAGATCGCCCTCGGCGCGCTGGAGGGCGGCCGCATCGGCATTGCGGCGCAAAGCGTGGGCATGGCGCGCAGTGCCTTCGACGTGGCGGTCGCCTACGCGAAGGAGCGACAGGCGTTCGGCGGCGCCATCTTCGACCAGCAGGCAGTGGGTTTCCGACTGGCCGAATGCGCGACGCAGATCGAAGCGGCGCGCCAGTTGATCTGGCATGCCGCAAGCCTGCGCGATGCGGGCCGCCCCTGCCTCAAGGAAGCGGCAATGGCCAAGCTCTTCGCGAGCGAGATGGCCGAGCGCGTGTGCAGTGCTGCGATCCAGACGCTCGGCGGCTATGGCTATGTGAACGACTTTCCGCTGGAGCGCATCTACCGGGACGTGCGCGTGTGCCAGATCTACGAAGGCACCTCGGATATCCAGAAGCTGCTGATCCAGCGGGCGTTGGCGTAGCGTCGCGCGAACATGGGCCGCGCCTGCTGACCTGATGCCAGGAAGGTCGGGATCGAAAGCTGGTCAGGCGCCTCGCGTGTAGGCGTGGAGCCCGGCGGCAACTGCCGCGTAAGCAACAGCGCAACGCGCGCTTGCCCGCAAGTCTTCGTGCATGGCGACCCAAGTGTCCATCGTCAGCGAAAACTGGCTGCGCAAGACACAAACCAGTTGCTTGTCCCTGGCGGCCAATCTCGACTGGCAGATGCCGATCCCGATGCCTGCGCGAATCGCCCCCAACTGTGCCAGGTCGCTGTCCGCCCGAAACGCGAAGCGTTCCCGCGAGAAGGCCGGGACCTTCTCCTGGAGCCGGCGGATGTAGGCACTCTCATGGTCGAAGCCGATGACCGCGTGACTGGCCAACCCGTCCAGCGACTTGGGCAAGCCCCGGGCTGCGAGGTAGCGCTGATGCGCATGCAGGCCAAGCTCGATTCCACCGACGCGTTTGGCCACCAATGCGTCCTGCACCGGCCGGAAATTGCGCACCGCGATATCTGCCTCGCGATGCAGCAGATCGTCGGCCTGATTGGAAAGCACCAGCTCGATGACGAGTTCAGGGTGCTCGTTGTGCAGGGCCGCGAGAATTGGCGGCAGCACTTCGACGCCGATCACCTCGCTGGCCGTCAGCCGCACCGTGCCGCGAACGCCCGATCCGTGACTGCTGGCCACCCGGCGCAGGGCGGACGCCGTCGCGGCGATGCCGGCCGCATAGGGTCTCAGTTCCCCCGCGGCGTCCGTTGGCGCGAAACCATCGAACGAGCGGGTAAACAGCTTTAGCTCAAGCGCGGCCTCCAGGCTGTCGATGTGTCGACCCACGGTCGGTTGCGTGAGCCCCATTGCCCGGGCTGCCGCGGACAGCGAGCCCGTCTCGAGGACTTGCAGGAAGGTTCGATACCACTCCCAGTTGGGTTCGCTACTGGCCATGGTATTCAATTATGCATAGCTGCTAGCCAGATCTGGGCGATTTTCTTTCTGGGCAGGAATCTGCAAACTGCAGTCACTCGCGGCATTGGATAGCTGCCTGAAAAGTCCTACGGCGAGCGGCTTCATTGGCCGCCGCCCTCCGCAAGTTGTCCTTCTGAACCTGAAGAGAAACCATCATGTCCAAAGTCGCTCTCTTCGGCGCCGCAGGCGTCATCGGGCAAAGCATCGCCACTGAACTCGCCAGCAAGGGGCGCCCTTACCGTGTGGTGGGCCGCAATATCTCGAAGCTTCGCAAGGCCTTCGGCACCGACCCGCTCGCCGAGATCGTTTCCTGGGACCCTGATTCGCCGGCCTCGGTGCGCTCGGCGGCTGGCGGTGTGGACACACTGATCTACATGGTCGGCGTGAACTACTGGCAGTTCGAACTGCACCCGGAGCTCATGCGCAAGACCCTCGACGGCGCGGTGGCCGCTGGAGTCAAGAACATCATCCTGATTGGCACCGTGTATTCCTATGGTCGGCCGAATACCAACCCGGTGCGGGAAGACCATCCTCGCGAACCGCACACCTTCAAGGGCCGCATGCGAAAGTCCCAGGAGGATCTGCTCATGCAGGCCCACGCCGACGGCCGCATCCGCGCGACCGTGCTGCGCCTGCCGGACTTCTACGGCCCCGGCGTGGAGGCCAGCCTCTTGCACCGCGCCGCACAGGCGGCAGTGAACGGCGGTACCGCCGATCTGGTCGGGCCCATCGACCGTCCGCACGAGTTCGTGTTCGTGCCGGATGTGGGACCGGTGGTCGCTCGGCTCGTCGACACGCCCGCCGCCTTCGGAAGCATCTGGCATCTTGCGGGCGCCGGCACGACAACCCAGCGCGACCTGGTTGCCGAGATGGGGCGCCAGACCGGCACGAAGTTCAAGCTGCGCGTCGCAGGCAAGACGATGCTGCGCCTCATCGGCCTGTTCAATCCCTTCATGCGGGAGTTGGTCGAGATGAACTACCTGATGACCGATCCGCTGATCATGGATGACTCGGCCCTGCAGCGGCTGATCGGACCGATCCGCAAGACCCCCAATGCGGAAGGCATCCGCCAGACGCTGGCGGCCATGCCGAAGACGCGCGGCCTCGCCGCGGCAACCGCCTGAGAAACCATACGGGTCAGGGAAGGCCGTTCCGTCAGCGCAAACGTGGCCTTCGAGCCGCGCCTACTCGGACGCCGCCGCGAATTCGACGCGTGCCGCGGGGCCCAATCGCCGCTTGATGCTTTCCACTGCTTCCACGGATCGATCCCCCCACTGATTGGTCAACGCGTAGGTCTCTCCGCCGACGTGGAACAGGCGATCGTCGGCGTGGAAGTTCGCTTCGGGTCGGTGCGGCCCACGGCCGGCATTTCTAGTGTCATAGGGAAATCCCTAGCGTATATCTGAAACCGGTTTCATAGAATCGCTTCTCCCACGAGGGAGGAAAGGCTTCTCAACTTCGACTGCCCAGGGCCGGCGCCTCCCGTTACGGCGGCCCTTCGTCGATCCGTTCGATGCCGCACTGAATTCCTCAAGGAGATAAAGCATGAGTGAATCACGCAAGAAAGTCGTGGTATTCAGGAAGCTTCCGGACGATCTGCTGGAACGCATCCGGGCGCAGCACGACGTGACCGTGGCCGACCCGCGCCGCCCCGAGGAACTGCCGCGCTTTCGTGCGGCGCTGCATGACGCGCAAGGCCTGATCGGGTCGAGCTTCAAGATCACGGCTGACGATCTGGCGAGCGCGCCTGCGCTGGAGATCATTTCCAGCATCTCGGTCGGCGTCGACAACTACGACCTCGCGGCGATTAAGCAGCGAGGCATCGTGCTGTGCCACACGCCGGGCGTGCTGACCGAGACCACGGCCGACACGGTCTTCGCGCTGATCATGGCGACGTCGCGCCGC